>JACCWY010000384.1 GCA_013697395.1 Chloroflexota bacterium
ACCGCGTCCTCGGCCTCGAAGCCGGAGCCGAGCATCCGGTAGCAGTACGCGGTCAGCTCGACGCGATACTGCTCGAGCTGTGACATCTGCTCATCCGGGGTGGCCGCCGCAATGCCCGCGGCCGCCCGATCGGCTGTCATCTCAGTCATGCAGCGGTCATCCTAACCGGGGCGCCGAGCGCCTGCTCGGCAACGCCCTGCCTGGACCGATGAGTTTCGCGCCAGGGCGCGGTCTCATTGGGCAAACACGCTACAGATGGGACCCATGACCACCGCAGACGCAGTTGAGACTCCCGCACCGAGGGCCGGGGCCCGCGAATGGATCGGCCTGTCCGTCCTGGCCCTCGCCTGCCTGCTGTACGTCATGGATCTGACGGTCCTGCACCTCGCCGTGCCCGCGATCAGCGCCGACCTGCAGCCCACGAGTGCGCAGCTGCTGTGGATCATCGACATCTACGGGTTCTTCGTGGCCGGCTCGCTCATCACGATGGGCACGCTGGGTGACCGCATTGGCCGCCGCAGGCTGCTCATGATCGGTGCCGCCGCATTCGGCGCCTTCTCGGTGCTGGCCGCCTTCTCGACCAGTGCCGAGATGCTGATCGTGAGCCGCGCCCTGCTCGGGATCGCCGGCGCAACGCTGGCGCCCTCGACGCTGTCGCTGATCTTCCACATGTTCCAGGACCCGAAGGAGCGGACGGTCGCGATCGGCGTCTGGATCGGGAGCTTCTCGGGCGGCGGCGCCATCGGTCCTTTGCTCGGTGGGCTGATGCTCGAGTTCTTCTGGTGGGGGTCGGTGTTCCTGCTCGCGCTGCCCGTCATGGCGGCGCTGCTCCTGCTGGGACCCCGGGTCCTGCCGGAGTACAGGGATCCGGACGCGGGGCGGCTCGACCTCCTCAGCGCGGCCATGTCGGTCGTCGCGGTGCTGGCCGCCATCTACGGGCTGAAGGAGATCGCTCAGGACGGGCTCGGCGCACTGCCCGTGCTCGTCATCCTGGCCGGGCTGGCCGTCGGCGTGGTGTGGGTTCGGCGCCAGCAGTCGCTGGCCGACCCGATGATCGACGTGCGCCTCTTCCAGGTCAGGTCGTTCAACGCCGCATTGGCCGTCAACTTCATCGCCATCTTCGTGGCGGTCGGCTACTTCCTGTACGTGGCGCAGTACCTCCAGCTGGTCGAGGGCCTCTCACCGCTGGTGGCCGGCCTGTGGTCGCTGCCCTCCGCCGCCGGCTTCATCATCGGGTCGCAGCTCGCCCCTCACATCGTGCGATGGGTCCGTCCGGGGCACCTCATCGCCGGTGGCCTGGCGACGGCGGCCCTGGGACTGGCGATGCTGACCCAGGTCGGACCATCCGGCGGCCTGCTCATGCTGGTCGCGGCATCGCTGGTCATCTCGCTGGGGCTGGCGCCGGTCTTCGGCCTCACGACGGAGCTCATCGTCGGTTCGGCTCCGCCTGAGCGGGTGGGCGCTGCATCGGGCATCTCGGAGACCGGCTCCGAGCTGGGTGGAGCCTTGGGCATCGCGATCCTGGGCACCATCGGCGTCGCCATCTACCGCGGAGAGATCGCCGATCGCCTGCCCGCGGACGTCCCGGCCGAGGCGGCTGCGGATGCACGGGACACCCTCGGCCGCGCCGTGGAGATCGCCGGCCAGCTGCCGGACCAGCTCGGCGCGACAGTCCTGGATACCGCCCGCGAGGCCTTCGTGCACGCGATGCAGCTCACCTCGGGCATCGCCGCGGTGGTGGCGGTGGGGCTCGCCGTCCTGGCCGTGGTGATGCTCCGCTCGACTGGCTCGCCGCCGCCCGATGCAGAGTCGGCGGCCGAGTCCGAGCCCGCGGGGCGGATGGCGCCACCCGAGCAGGTCGCGCACATCGCGCCGACCCAGTTCGAGGGGGTGGAGGGATAGGTTCACCCTGGTCATGCCGGGGCTTGCGTCGGCTCGCGAGCGGGTGCCAGACTCACCGCAATGCAGACCGACCCGAAGGACGAGGCGTTCTGGCACGACTTCCTTACGCGCGGGTCGTCGGTGGAGCGGAGCGCGCGACTCCTCCTGAAGCGCATTCCGGCCTCCCCCCGATGCAGGATGTGCGCGGCTCCCTTCAGCGGCATCGGCGCCCCCGTGATGCGGCTCATCGGCAAGCGACCGTCCGAGAGCAACCCGAACATGTGCGGCTCGTGCTTCCGCTTCATTTCGCGCCATCACGGGGGCGCCGAGATCGAGGCCACGTTCGTCTTCGCCGACATCCGCGGATCCACCACCCTGGCGGAGGGCATGTCCTCGGGCGAGTTCCATCGCCTGCTTGACCGGTTCTACACTACGGCCTCCACCGTCGTCTTCGACCATGACGGCGCGGTGGACAAGTTCGTCGGGGACGAGCTGGTGGCGATGTTCTTCCCCCTGCTGACGGGCGATAAGCACGCTGCTCGAGGAGTCGAGGCCGCGCGGGCTCTCCTGCGCGCCACCGGGCACGCCGATCCTGCGGGACCGTGGGTGCCCATCGGGGCGGGAGTGCACACCGGCCTCTCATGGTTCGGCGCGGTGGGCGAGGGGCCGCACGTCGAGCTGACCGCCCTGGGTGACGCGGTCAACATCACCGCCCGCCTGGCATCGGCCGCGGGTGCCGGGGAGATCCTCGTCACGTCGTACGCCGCTACGGCCGCGGGCCTCGACCCAGACCTCGAGCGCCGTCAGCTGGCGCTCAAGGGCAAGCAGGACACGACCGAGGTGGTCAGCCTGGGGGCCGGGTAGGACCAACCCCGCGATTCACGTCTTCCTGGTCGTCCCCGACGCCTTCCTTGTCGGTGCCTTCCGGGGGGTCGTCGACTTCGCGCTTGCCGAGGATGCCGGTGCGCTTCGCTTACGCGATGCGGTTGGCTTCGCGCCGGTGGCCTTGGCAGGGCTCGCCGTGGCGCCGGTCGCCTTGGCGGCGCCGCCACTGGATGTCTTCGGCTTCGCGCGCGACGCCGGCGCACCGGTGCGGCGCTTCGGCCTGCTGTCGCCGATGGGGAGCGCGTCACCGACGGCTTTCACCGCGTCCCCGGCCGCCCCTCCAACCCTGACGGCAGCCCTGCCGGCACTCCCGGCTGCGCTACCGGCGACCCTGCCCGCAGAGCCGGCAACCTTGCCCGCCGTCCCGGCTGCCGTCCCGGCCATCCTGCCCGCGGAGCCGGCGACCCTGCCCGCCGTCTTCCCAACCTGCCTCACGATCTTCCCTGGGTCAGCCATCGGTCGCCCTCCACGCGTCCGCCTCGCTCACCGGGCGGTCAACCACCTGCTTGTGCACGGATCATGCCGAGCAGGGTTTCCGGCACTGCCCGGCGCGGCGAGGATAATCGAGGCCATGGAGATGCCGCCCCTCGAGACCGAGCGACTCCTGATCCGGCCCTTCGCCGAGGGCGACGTTGCCGCCCTGCGCGCGGCGCTCGAGGTGGCGGGCGCGACCGCGGAGGCCGCCCTCGACCGATACGTCAGCCACGGTGCGCTGAATGCAGAGGTCCTCGCCGAGCTGGGACAGCCGCCGTACGGCGATCGGGCCATCGCGCTGGCTGAGAGCGGAGAGGTGATCGGTGCCGCGGGCCTGGTGGCGGCGTACGGGCCGTTCGACCAGCTGCGCCCGTCGACGAGCGGCCGTCGCGCGAGCGGCCGCCGGCGCTCGGCCGCCCGGAGGTCGGGCTGTTCTATCGCGTGCATCCCGACCACCGCGGACGCGGGTACGCCACGGAGGCGGCCCGCGCCCTCGTCGACTTCGCGTTCGGACCGATGCGCCTCGCCCGGATCGTGGCGACGACCGAGTACGACAACGGCGCAAGTCAGGCCGTCATGCGGCACCTGGGCATGCGGATGCACGAGAACGCGCTCGATCAGCCCGCCTGGTTCCAGGTCGTCGGCATCCTCGACAATCCGGCGCGCTAACCTTCGCCCGGCCGGGGCGCCAACCAGTTGGCCCTGCGACCGGCGAACCATCGGCCTGGCGTCAGAATCGGCCTGCTACCGGGCTTTCGTCGGTCGTTCCGCCATCCTCGTTGGCATCCTGACCGACGAGCTGACCTTCAGCCGTCATAGGGCCAATCCGGTTGGCGGCCGAACCTCTGAGTGGCACAAGACCCCAAGGGGCGACGGTTTAGGCGAAGAACTCCGCGATGGCTGTGGTGTCGTCGGAGAATGCCCAGCGCTCCGTGATCTTCCCGTCGCGGATGTGCATGATCTCTGCGGTTCGATACTCGAATGTCCTGCCGCCTCGACGGCCGGTCGCGTTGACGAGCGCGATCGTGTGGTCGTCGTTCGCGATCACGTCATGCACGTCGGCCGTGATCTCCCAGTCGACCGCGCCCTCCCCGGGCATGGAGGCCGCCAGTGCCTGCTTGCCGTGGACGAGGTTGGGGTCGCCGATCTGGTGCCACTCCACGTCATCGGCCACCATGTCCGCGAACTGCTGGATCTCACCGCGGTTGAACGCATCGAGGGCCTGACGAACCAGGACCGCGTTCGGGTGCTCTTCCATGTCTCCTGCTCCTCCTGGCGGCGGCGCGCGGCCGCGCCCCGT
>JACCWY010000395.1 GCA_013697395.1 Chloroflexota bacterium
CCGAGGCCCTGGGCCACGACCACGGCGTCGTCGCCGGCCTGCAGGGTGAAATCGGCGGGCGGGTTCGTCAGCGAGTGGCCGTCGCGGGTCACCGCCAGGAGGGTGGCGTGGTGCTCGCCGCGCAGGCGCGTCGACAGGTCGTCGATCGAGAGGCCGACATAGTTGTCGGGGAGCTGCACCCGGTACAGCTCGGAACCCGCGCCGCCGGACACGATGTCGGTCACCAGCTCGGAGAGACCGGGGTACAGCGCCGAGCGGGCGAGCAGGCGCGAGGCGAGTCGAGAGGTGACGAGGATCTCGTCCGCGTTGGCGCGACGGAAGTGGTCGACGTGGCTGGGGTTGTTGACCTCGGCAACGGTCCGGACGTCAGGCGCAAGCGACTCGATCGCCATGACGGCCAGGATCGAGCGCATGTCCGCCTCGTTCGACCGATCCGACGGGAAGACGATGGCGGCGCTCGCCTCCCGGATCCCGGTCCGCTCGAGGTCCTCCGCGCTCGTGATGTCGCCGCGAACGAAGTACACGCTGTCTCCGCCCGGATTTCGCTCGCTCTCGTGGAGCAGCACGACCTTGGTCGTGAATTCGTCTCCCTTGAGCTCCTCGACCAGGTCGCGGGCGGTGGTGTTCCAGCCGCAGACGACGATGTGGTCCCGGTAGCCCGCGGCTCCCATGCCCTGGCCCTCCTTCAGCAGGATATCGATGAAGAACCCGACGACCGCGCCCGTCATCGCCGCAACGATCGCGACCCCGAAGAACGCCAGCACCCACCCCACCACGAATCCGCCGGGCGAGCTCACGTAGCTGGCGTCGCCGGAGCCGATGACGGTCGTGATGGCCCAGTAGAACGAGCTGCCGAAGCCGGCGAGGGACTGCCTGTCCTTTTCGAGCAGCGTGATCACGATCGCGGCGACGATCACGAAGCCGACGACCGCGCTCAGGAGCGTGAGGAAGAAGTGGCGATCCATCTCGCCACCGATCCGTCGGGCGTGGAAGCCGATGCGACGGATGATCGGCCCGGCGAAGATCGCCTGCAGGGGCTTCGGGAGCATTCCGATCCGGGTCCTCCGTGGGCAGGGCTCGGGGCCGCCGCTGGGTTCGCGGCCGGCGTTCGCATTCTGCCATTGCCGACGGCGGGTTGAGAAGCACCATTCGCCCCGTGCGGCCGTCTGTTCGGCTCCCTGGGCGGGGCGGGTAACCGATCCTGAGCGTCGTTTGCAATCAGGTATGCACCGGTGGACTGGTAGGGCCCGAATTCGGCACAGTTACGGCCGGCGCGGCGGGCCCCACCCTCGGCGCAACGCGCTATCGGCCGATGAGACCGGCTACGAGTCCCTGGGTGAATGCCTGATCACGCCGCGCACGGCGAGACCGGCTACGAGTCTGTGGGTGAATGCCTGATCTCGCGGCGCACGGCGAGGGAGCTGCGAGTCCCCGGTTGGATGTTTAGGGCGAATCAGCCCAGTGGCACGCTGAGCTGGCCCTCCACGAGCGGCTCGCCGACCACCCCTGCCAGGCGCTCGGCGATGGCCCACCAGTCGAATTCGGCGGTCACGTGGCTGGCGGGCACGCTCAGCACACGGTCCGGACGCAGGTAGACGGGCAGGATGCGGTCGAGGATGGCCTCGATCTCATCGCGGAAGGCGTCGCTGGTCGAGCGCACGCCATCAGAGAGCAGCGCAACGTCGGGCAGGAGCCGCACGCTGAGGTCGTAGGTGGTCGCCCAGTGCCGGATGAGCGGCTCGATCCCGAACGGATCTTCGCCGCCGGTGACCCGCAGGTAGTACGCGAAGTTGTCGACCACCGACCGATCGGTGACGAGCACCTCGGCTCGGTGGGCGAGCTCGAGCTCCAGCTGGACCTGGCTGACGAGCACCCACAGCTGCGCCTCGGTCGTCGCACCCTCGTTCAGGCCGAGCGGGTTGAACCGGACCACCTCGCGCCCGACCTCGACGCTGCGCCCCGCGCGCCCGACCGTCGAGGCGAACGCGTGCACGGCGTTCGACTTGCGCACCGAGTGCGAGCCGATGAACGCGATCTTGGCGTGGCGGGTCCAGGGCATCGGTGCCACCAGCCTACAGGCAGGCGCCCGTGTCGACCGCGGCCGTCGAGCCGATGGACGGACCGATGCTGGCCAGCGCCTGGTCGGCACCGATGGCATAGCCCACGTTGGCGTCCAGGCGCGAGCCTCCGAAGACGACGCCGCCGACCAGGCCGGGCTCGACGACGAGCGGGCCTCCGCTGTTCCCCGGCCGGATCTGGGTCCGCATCTCGACGACGCTGCGCTCGTTGAGGCCATCGCCGTAGATGTTCGGTCCGGCGGTCTCGTACGACGCCGTCACCGCCGCCGGCGTGATTGCCAGGTCCCCGCCACCGGGATAGCCGAGGGCAACCCCGGTGCTGCCCCGTCCCGGCGCGGCGACGCTCAGCTGGAGCGCCGGTGCCCGCACGCCGGGCACGTGGAGCAGCGCCAGGTCCGCGTCGGTGTCGAACACCACGACCGATGCGGGATACACGATGCCGCCGACCGTGACCGTCATGTCGGACCCACCGGCGACCACGTGCGCGTTCGTGACCACGTCCGTCGGAGAGACGAAGAAGCCGCTGCCGACCGCGATGCCGGCGCCGCACCCGGTGCTGGCGATCCGGGCCGTGCTGGCCAGCGCCGAGTCGGCGAGTGCCCGCACCTCGGGAGCCGCCGGAAGGTCGACGGGCGGCGCGGGGGACGGCTCGAGCCCGGCGAAGAGCGGCGGCAGATCGGTCGTGTCGAGTAGCGTGATCAGCCGACCCACCACCGCCGTCGTCGGCGGCAGGCGTTCCGTGACGATCTGCACCATGAGCGAGTCGCGCGCCGCGCCGGCGAGCCCCGGCATGAGCCCGGCCGCCAGCATCCCCCCGACCAGCCAGACCAAGAGCACGACGTGCAGTGCGCCGACCAGCGCGCCGCCGATCGCGTCCAGCGGGCGGAGCCCGCCGCGATGGATCGAGCGGCTCATGGTCGCCCCGAGCGCGGCCCCGC
>JACCWY010000396.1 GCA_013697395.1 Chloroflexota bacterium
GGCCGATGATGCGCTCAGCGGCCGCAACATCATCGGCGGGGAACTACGTCGGGTGCCCGTTGACGCACGTCCCCGCGTCTGCCATAAGGAAGCGACGCCTTCTCTGCTGCGGCCGGCAGCACCGATCACGTCGCCAGCGGAGATCCCTCCATGACCGCCATGACGTGGCCAACCCTCGCCCGTGCCGCGGCGTGGCTCATGGCCGGCGCGTTCGTCCTCGCCAGCGTGCTCCTGCTGCTGTTCGGCTTCCAGGTCTTCGGCGGTCCGCCAGAGCCCGGCGGGGTGTTCCTCGACGACGTGCTGGCCGGCTTCGCCTGGGAGCAGACCCAGTGGCCGCTCGAGTTCGCGGGAACCGCGCTCTTCGTGATCGGCTTTCTGGCGCTCGGCAGCCTCGGTCCGGTCTTCAGCCGCCTCGCCGGATCGGCCGATGCGCGCGGGGGGCTCGTCAGCGTCGCATTCCTGCTCACCGCTGCCCTGGGGGCCACTTCGCAGCTCATCTACCTGGGCGCCAAGCCGATCGCCACCAGTCCGCAGTATTGCGAATGCGGCCTGCTGGCCGAGGAGATCATGTCGCGCCTCATGACGCTGAACATCGTCAACGGAATCCAGACCTGGCTGGTGAGCGGTGCGATGCTCGCCGCGACCGTCGGGCTCCTCGCGGCTGGCCAGCTCGGCCGGGATGCCGGGATGCCGGCGGCCTGGCGAACGCTGGCATGGGTCGCGGCGGCCCTGGCGCTGATCGCGGCCATCCTGCCCCTCTTCGACGTCGCTCCCTTCGACGTCCTGCTCGTCGCCCTCGTGGCCGGCCTCCTTATCCCGATCTGGGCCGTGTGGTTCGCCTCGCGCGTCGATGACCTCTGGCCGTCGGCACCATCGGCACCGTCGATCGGAGGCGAGGACGCCCTCCGCGACCGATCCGGCTAGCTACCGCTGATACAGCCGGTCGAAGAATGACCGCTTCGCAGCGAGGGAACTGGCCTCGTCGCCGCCCTGGTGCATGCGCTTCATGTGGTTGTACTGCTCGAGCAGGTCCGGCTTCGACGCGAGCCGCCGCCATGCGCCGGTGAATCGGCGCTCGTGCTCGGAGCCGATCGGCGTCACCGCGATGCCGACGTCCTCACCCTCGACGCCAAACGTCGCCAGCGTGGTGGTCCAGATCTCCGGACGGACGACGTCGTACAACGTACGCAGCGCGCTCACCGTGGTCTCATAGGCCGATGCGTCCACGCGCAGGTGCAGGTCCACGTCGCCGCCGGTCAGGGCCCCGGGGAGCGAGCTGGCGCCGGTCAGGGCCAGCTCGCCGTCGACCACGCCCGCCAGCCGCCGCCGCTCGCGCTCCAGGATCTCCCGCGCTCGGTCGAGGCCCTCGTCGGACGGTCGGAACTCCGGCATCGGTGCATGCTACGGCCTCGACCAGCGCGTCCAGCTCGACGGCACGGACTAGTCCACCGGGCCGTCCCATGACCAGTGCGGAATGCTGAGCCCGTCAGGCACGTCGTCCGCGGATACGTGATACCGCGACATGGTGGTGGTCGTGGCCCACGCGAAGTAGTCGTGGAGCACCTGTCTCAATCGCGGGTCGGAGTCGAGCCCCACGTCGGTCAGCGCCACATCGAAGCACGCGATCGCCCGACGGTCCATCTCGTCGTGCCGGCCGTCGCCGCTGTGCATCCGCACCACCGCCGTCTCATCGCCGTACACGTCGGAGTATGCCGACGGGCCACCAAGGGCCTCCGTCCAATACGCCGCCAGGCGCCTCGTGTGCTCGGGATGGAACCCGTGGCTGAAGGCATGGCTCACGACGTCGTCGGCCAGCACCCTCGCATGCCATGCGCCGGCCAGCCGCAGAAGGCCCTCGGCGCCGCCGGCCGCCTCGAAGATCGTCCGCATCCCGCGATTCTGCGGCACCGCGCCGGCGATACAGGCCACGCCGCGACAAGCGCCGAGAACGCTGTCGTCGCCGACCCAAGCGCTGGCGGGATGAGTTGAAGGGCGCCGATCGGGGTTACGAGGCCGGCCGCAGCATCCCGTACCCGCGAACATCGTCGCCGACGATGAACTCCCCGACGGTCCGATACCCGCGCCGCTGGTAATACCCGACATTCGGCTCGGAGAAGGTTTCCAGGTAGCACGCGAGACCGAGCTCGTCGGCTCGACGATGCCCGTGCTCGATGAGCGCCGTCCCGATGCCTCCGCCCTGGAGCGTGGGCGTCACGCCGAAGAACTCCAGGCGCATGTGCGGCCCGGTCGCGAGTCGCTCGTGATTGGCCTCAATCTCCTGGAGCATGCCGAGCAGACGGGCCGTCGCGTCAGGCCCACTCCGTTCAAGGACGGCACCGAGGCCGTGCGCGCCCATCGCGTCGGGCGACGGCCCATGTCGCTCGGGGCCGAACCAGCTGGCGACTCCGGCAATCGGTTCGCCCGCGACGACGATGTCGGCATCCTCGGAAAGCGCCGCCGCCACGAACGTTCGGAAGAAGTCGGGCAGGATCGCCGCGCGCTCGCGATCATCGGCGATGAACACGATCGTTCCGGGATCCGCCTGGAACGCGGCCGCGAGGACGCGGGCACATTCGTCAATGTCCGCCGTGCTGGCAGCCCGAACGCGATGCATTGGCCGTCCTCCCCATCTCTCTGGCTCGCATGCCGCACGAGGCGGCCGAATGCTCACAGTTTCTACCTGCGTCCGAAACCGATGCAACCCCCGTGATAGCGTCTGACAGGCGATGAACAGTACGAGTGGGGACGAGTCACGCGAGGGCGTGTCGCTGACAAACCTCGACCAGGCCCTGTTCGACGGAGCGGACGCGACGAAGCGGGACTTGGTGGAGTACCTCGATGGTGTCCGTGACCGGATCATCCCCGTGCTCGAGGACCGGCCACTATCGGTCATCCGCGTCCATCGCGGCCAGGGAGCCTTCATGCAGAAGAACGTGCCCAAGTACACGCCGCCCTGGGTGCGCACCGTGCGGTGGTGGGCCGAGTCGTCGAAGCGGGATGTGTCGTACGCGCTGTGCAACGACCGGCGGACGCTGCTGTGGTTCGCCAACCAGCGCGCGATCGAGTATCACCCCGCCCTCGTGCGCGCCGATCGGCCTGATCGCATCACGCATCTCGTGCTCGACCTCGACCCACCCGACGCCGACGCGTTCGGGATGGCGGTTCGGGCCGCACATGCGCTTCGGCAGGCCCTGGCCGATGTCGGCCTCACCGGGGCGGTGAAGACCAGCCGCGCCAAGGGACTGCCCGTGTTCCTCCCGATCGACGACCAGGCATCGCTAGAGGACTCGGCCGCCGCGACCCGAGCCATCGCCGCGCGGGCAGAGCGGCTGGATCCCGACATCGCGACGACCGCGTTCGTCAGGGCTGAGCGTGGCGGCAAGGTGTTCGTGGACTCCACGAGGGTCGGCGGCGCCACGGTGATCGCGGCATACAGCCCACGCGTCCGACCGGGCGTCCCCGTCTCCTTCCCGGTCGCCTGGGAGGACC
>JACCWY010000397.1 GCA_013697395.1 Chloroflexota bacterium
GGCTCGCGCCGGCCGCCGCCCGCGCCGAGACCGTGCGCCTGATCGCCCGGCAGCGGACGTCACCGGAAGGCCAGGAGGGCCTCGGCGCCTTCGTCGAGAAGCGCCGCCCGTCGTGGTGGACAGCGCACGACGAGACGTAAGCCTCTGCGACAATCGCGACGTGAAGGACGACGGCCTCACGCCTCGAGAGGTGGCGGACGAGCTCGGCGTGACGGTGCGCACGGTCCAGCGCTGGATCGCAGACGGGCGTCTGCCTGCCGCACGTGTGGGCAGCCGCGTCCGCGTGTCGCGTTCGTCGCTGGCATCTGTCACGGACCGCCCCACTGCCGCCTCGCCGAGCACCACGACGTCGCTGCTCGTCGCCAACCGTGGCGAGATCGCGGTGCGGATCGCGCGCACGGCGCGCCGCATGGGCATCAGGGTGATCGGGCTGCATGCCGCCGACGAGCGCCCGCCCGACGGTGCGGACGAGTCGCACAAGATCGACTCGTACCTCGACGGGGAGGAGCTCCTGGCCGTCGCCCGCCGCTCCGGCGTCACCGCGGTCCATCCCGGCTACGGGTTCCTGGCCGAGAGCCCCGCCTTCGCCGCCGCCGTGGCCGATGCCGGCCTGAGCTGGGTCGGCCCGCCGGCCGACGTGATCGCCGCCATGGGGGACAAGGCAGCCGCCCGACGGCATGCCTCGGCGCATGGCCTGCCGACCGTTCCGGGCTATGACGGTCACGCGCAGGACGATGCCACGCTGGCTTCCGAGGCCGAACGCATCGGCTATCCGGTCCTCGTCAAGCCCACCGCGGGCGGTGGCGGCAAGGGCATGCGGATCGTGCTCGACGCATCGGCGATGGCGGAAGCCCTGGCGGCAGCCCGGCGCGAGGCGCATCGGTCCTTCGCGGACGACCGGCTCATCCTGGAGCGCTACCTCCACGGCGCTCGCCACGTCGAGGTCCAGGTCCTGTTCGACGCTCACGGCAACGGAGTGCACCTGGGCGAGCGCGATTGCAGCGCTCAGCGGCGCAACCAGAAGATCGTGGAAGAGGCGCCCGCGCCGTCCGTCACGCCGGAGCTGCGAGCGCGCATGGGCGAGGCCGCGGTGTCGATGGCGAGCGCGGCTGCGTATGTGAGCGCCGGCACGGTCGAGATGCTGCTGACCGACGGCGGCGACTTCTTCTTCCTGGAGATGAACACCCGCCTCCAGGTCGAGCATGCCGTCACCGAGGCCGTCACCGGGCGCGACCTGGTAGAGGACCAGCTGCGCGTCGCGGCGGGTGCGACGCTGGCCGACCTGGGCATGTCGGCGCCGCCGCCGATTCGCGGTCATGCCATCGAGGCGCGTCTCTATGCCGAGGATCCCGATTCGGGATTCCTGCCCGCCACCGGTCGCCTGGCACGCATCCGCTGGCCGCGCGGGGTCCGGGTCGACGCCGGCCTCCGGGAGGGCGACGAGGTCGGCGAGCGCTATGACCCGATGCTGGCCAAGCTCATCGCCCATGGCTCGACCCGTCGCGAAGCCCTCGACCGCCTGCGGCGGGCGCTCGCCGAGACCGTGGTCCTGGGCGTGCGCACCAACCTGCAGTTCCTGCGCTGGCTCACCGCCGAGCCGCCGATGCGGGACGGCGAGATGCGTACCGAAACGATCGCCGGCCTGGAGCTGCCGACGCCCCCGGCCGCGACCGATGCGCACTGGCTGGCGGCTGCCACGCTCATGGCGCCGGAGACGCGCGACCCGTGGTCCGACGGCTGGCGGCTGAATGCGCCGCCGGTACGCTCGCTGCGCCTCGGCAACGAGGACCGCAGCGTTCGGCTGATGCCGCCGGCGATGGTGCTGCCCGAAGCGGTCCGGGTCGGGGACGCCGTCCACGTCGACGTCGAGGGCCAATCCCTCGAGTTTGCGATGACGCCGCCGCCGACGGTCGAGGAGGCCGTCCGTCATGCCGCCGCCGCGCGCGGCGAGGGCGCGGCGGTCCTCACCGCCCCGATGCCCGGCCGCGTCATCGCGGTCCGCGTCGCCGAGGGCGCGTCGGTCGTGGCACACGAGGTCGTGGTCGTCATCGAGGCGATGAAGATGGAGCACGCGGTCGTCGCGCCGATGGATGGCACGCTGACCCGCCTGGCCGTACGCGAGGGCGCACAGGTGCAGCGCGGCGACGTCCTCGCCGAGCTGGCCTCGCTCTCGTGAACGACCGCCGCAGATCGAACACAATCGGCACATGAGCGACCACGACGTCCGCGTCTACGAGGTCGGGCCGCGGGACGGCCTCCAGAACGAGCGGGGCGCGATCCCGACGGAGGCGAAGCTGCGCTTCATCGACCTCCTGGCCGATGCCGGGTTGCGCGAGATCGAGGCGACCAGCTTCGTGGCGCCACGGGCCGTGCCGCAGCTTGCGGACGCCGACGACCTGCTGACGCGGATGGAGCGGCGGGCGGGAGTTCGCTACCCCGTGCTCGTGCCGAACGAGCGCGGCCTCGCCCGCGCGGAGGCCGCCGGGGCCGATGCGATCTGCGTCTTCACGGCGGCCTCCGAGGCCTTCACGAAGGCGAACATCAACGTGTCGATCGCGCAGTCGATCGACGCCTTCCGGCCCGTGCTGGCGCGGGCCAGGGATCACGGCTGGTGGACGCGCGGCTACGTGAGCACCGCGTTCGGCTGCCCGTACCAGGGGGAGGTCGGGGAGGCGGCCGTGGTGGCGGTCGCGCGGCAGCTGGTCGAGCTGGGCGTCGACGAGGTCAGCATCGGCGACACGATCGGCGTGGCCGCACCCGGCGACGTGCGGCGGGTGGTTGGCGCGCTGCTCCACGCAGGCATCGCTGCCGATCGGCTGGCGATGCACTTCCACGACACGCGTGGGACGGGGCTCGCGAACGTGGCCGCCGCACTCGAGCTCGGGATCCGCTGCTTCGACGCCTCGACCGGGGGCACCGGCGGCTGTCCGTACGCGCCCGGCGCGGCCGGCAACCTCGCCACCGAGGATCTCGTGTACTTCCTCGACCGCGAGGGGCTGACGCACGGGGTCGAGCTCGATGCGCTGCTCGTGGCGGCACGGCACATCAGCGAAACGCTCGGCAGGCCGTTGAGCACAAAGGTGGGCCAGGCGGGCGGTTGGCGCGTACCATAGGCGGCCGATGGACGCCGAGCCCGACGCCCCGCGCCAGCCAACGGCCGAGGCCGAGCCGCGCCCGCTGATCCTGGACGTCGACACCGGGATCGACGACATGATCGCGCTTCTCATCGCGGCCACCAGCCCCGAGCTCAACCTGCGGGGCGTGACCTGTGTCGCGGGCAACGTCGAGATCCACCACGTGGCACGCAACACCGGCAAGATCCTGCGCATGGTCGGGCGCGGCGACGTCCCGGTCAGCATCGGCGCCGCGCGGCCGCTCCAGCGCAGGCTTCGGACGGCGCCCGACACGCACGGCCCGACCGGCACCGGCTACGTCGAGCTGCGCGGCGAGGACCGGCAGCTGGGCACGACCGAGTACACCGCCATCCCCGCCAGCCGCTATCTCGGCGCGCACGTCAACCGCCACCCCGGCGAGATGTCGGTGGTCGCGCTCGGGCCGCTCACCAACCTCGCCGCCGCAACCCAATCGGGCGTCGACCTCGCCGGGCGGACCCGCGACGTGGTCTGGATGGGCGGCACGCTCGAGGAGCGCGGCAACACGACCGAGACGGGCGAGTGGAACGCCTGCGTCGACCCCGAGGCTGCCGAGACCTGCCTGCGGGCCGGATCGATCCATCGTCTCTTTCCCCTCGACGCGACCCAGGACGTCGTCTTCACGATGGAGGACCTGCGCGAGCTGCCGGACACCCACCTCGCCGGCATCGTGCGCGACGCCGTGCGCTTCTACGTCGGGTTCCACCAGCAGGCCGATGGGATCGACGGGGCGTACCTGCATGACCCGGTCGTGCTGATCGGCTCGCTCCTGCGGCCGGACCTCGTGACGGAAAGCGTGACGGAGACGCTGGCCTGCGACACGAGCTCGGACCCGTACCTGGCGGGCAGCCTGTATCGGTCGGAGGGCGACGATCGACCTTCCATATCGGTCGCCACCGAAATCGACGCCGACGGCATGCGGGCCGAGCTCATCGCGCGCCTGGCGCGCGCCGTCGGCGCCCCGAACAGCTGACGCCCCGCACCACACGGAGGAGGGTCTCAAACATGCTCGTGCGCTGGATCGTCGCCCTCGCGGCGTTCGTCATCGTGATTCTCATCGGCATGGTCACCATCGGGAACTTCGGGACCGGCATCGACGACAACAACTTCTTCGACACGGAAGGAGCCAACTCGTTCGCCCTCATCGGTGCCATCGCGCTCGTCGTCGCGTTCGTGGTGTACGCCGCGGTCGAGTACGCCCAGACGGGCGGATTCGCGTCGATCGCGTCCCAGTTCGACACCCGCACGATCGTGCTGATGCCGATCGCGGTCGCCATCAACATCATCCTCGGGGCGACCGTCGCCAACGCCCTGAAGCTGCCGATCTACCTCGACAGCATCGGCACCATCCTGGTCGGCGCCCTCGCCGGGCCGGTCGCCGGCGCGCTGACGGGAATGCTGTCCAACGTGCTGTGGACGTACGTCGTCCCGCCTCCCTTCCAGAACGGACCTGCGGCGGCATTCGGCATCGTGGCCGTCGTCATCGGCGTCCTGGCCGGACTCGCCGGCCGGGCGGGCTGGCTGCGGCCGCGTTTGAACCGCCCGACCGGCGAGCTCGCGATCGGCGGGCTCGTCGCCATCGCGATCGTGATCGGCCTCGGCGTCTACGCGTACAGCCGCTTCTACGGCACGACGTTCGAGTTCTTCAACCCGGCCAACACCGATCCGATCTTCACGATCCTCGGCTGGCTGATCGGCCTGCTTTTCGTGGCCTTCGTGATCGGCTTCCTCGTGCTCCTCCTCATCCGGCGCGACCTGACCGTCGCCTACGTGACGGTGGCCGGCGTCGTGACGGGCCTGATCGCCGCGCTCATCAGCGCCCCGATCAGCGCCAACGTCTTCGGCGGCGTCACCGGCGGCGGCACCGACTTCCTGGTAGCCGCCTTCCGACAGGCCGGAGCGGACCTGCAGACCGCGACCTTCCAGCAGGGCCTCCTCTCCGACCCGGTCGACAAGCTCGTGACCTTCTTCGTCGTGTACCTGGTCCTGGCCGCCATGGCACGGCGGACGAAGGCGCGGTTCCCGCAGGGTGAGCGACTGCTCGAGAGTGCCGGGGCGGACGCGGACGACGGCGAGTGGCGGCGGGCGACCGTCTGACCGACGCCCCGTCCGTGCAGCGCGACATCCCCGGCTTCGTCGGACGCCCCGGCCCGAGCGCCTACCACCGCCTCAACCCGCTCACGAAGGCAACGCTGGCGACGGCGACGGCCATCGCGGCCGTCGCGCTCGGTGGGCTCGTCGGACCGATCGTGCTGGTGACGGCTGCCGTCATCGGCCCGGCGCTGGCGGCCGGGGTCCTCGGCCGCCTGGTTCGCACGGCGCTCCTCCTGTCGCTGCCGATCGCCGTATCGGCCTTCCTCGTCAACCTCTTTTTCTTCCCCGGCGCGTCGCAGGTGCTCCTGCGCATCGGGCCCATCACCGCCACGGCCGAGGGCCTGGGCTTTGCGGTCGAGATCCTGGTGCGCATCCTCGCCATCAGCGGAGCGGTCACGCTCTTCTACCTGACCACGCGACCGGCGGACATGACGGTCGATCTCGAGCGGCGCGGCATCAGCCCGCGCGTCGCGTTCGTGACGAACGCATCGGTGCAGACCGTGCCGGCCATGGTCGAGCGGGCCGCGCAGATCACCGCCGCACAGCGCGCGCGCGGGCTCGACACCGAGGGCTCGCTGTGGCGGAGGATCCGCGGCGTGCTGCCGATCGTCGGGCCGGTCATCCTCGGGTCGATCGCCGAGGTCGAGGAGCGCACGATGGCGCTCGAGGCGCGCGGCTTCACGCGACCCGGCCGCCGAACGCTGCTCTGGGCACCGCCCGACTCGGATCTGCAGGCAGTCGTCCGCTGGGCGCTGCTGGTCTGCCTGGTCGCCCTCGTCGTGGCCCGGGTCGCCGGGTGGCTCGGATGACGATCAGCCTGGCAGGCGTCGGGTACCGCTACGCGGGCGCCACCGCGCCGGCGCTGCTCGACGTGGACCTCGAGCTGCGCGACGGCGAGGTGCTCGGCCTCGTCGGAGCGTCGGAAGCCGGCAAGACGACGCTGTGCCTCGTCGTCAGCGGCCTGGCGCCGCGCACCGTGGGCGGCCAGATCCGCGGCGCGATCCGGCTCGACGGCGAGGACGTCGACGCCTGGCCCATGCATCAGATCAGCGAGCGCGTGGGCATCGGCTTCCAGAACCCGGCGACGCAGCTGTCGCAGGTGACCGGCAGCGTCTTCGAGGAGGTCGCCTTCGGGCCGATGAACCTGGCCCTGCCACGGGACGAGGTCGTCGAGCGGACTTGGTCGGCTCTCGAGTCGCTGCGCATCGACACGCTGGCGCAGCGAGATCCGGTGCGCCTGTCGGGCGGGCAGCAACAGCTGGTCGCCCTGGCGGGACTGCTGGCGATGCGGCCGGAGCACCTCGTGCTGGACGAGCCGACGGCCCAGCTCGATCCGGCCGGCACCCGGCTCGTGGCGGACGCCATCGAGCGGCTCGCTGCCGACGGCGCCTCGATCCTGGTGGCCGAGCAGAAGACGGACCTGCTGGCCGCCATCTGCTCTCGCGTCGTCGTGCTCGACGGCGGACGCGTCGCGCAGCTCGGGCCCGCCGCCGAGGTCCTCGGCGACCCGCGCCTTCGCGAC
>JACCWY010000433.1 GCA_013697395.1 Chloroflexota bacterium
GGCTGCGCCTGGTCGTCGGCCGGTGCCTCGACGCTCGGTTCCGAAACGGGCGCCGGCGCGCCGGTCGCCGGTCGCGCGGCAGGCTGTTCGCCGCCCCACCCCGGTGCGCTCGCGGAGGACGTCATCGGCAGGCGAAGGTCGAATCGCGCCTCGAGCAGATCGACACGCGAGCGCAGGGATGCCACCTCACCGCGAGCCTCGCCGAGCGCAAGGAGCGCCTGCCCATAGCGCTCGGTGAGGTTGCGGAACTCGCTGAGCAGCTCGCGGAAGGGCGACGCCTCCGCCTCCGGATCGCGGCGCGACCCGCCGCCATTCGGTCGCCGCGGCTCCTCGACGGCCGCGGGAGCGGGCCGTGGCTGCAGGAAGACGCGCATGCCGGTCTCTCCATCGGGGACGCCAGACAGGACGCCGCGGGCGAGCAGTTCCCAGACGCGCTCAGTCGGCACGCCGAGAACAGACGCCGCCTCCGTGACCGAATAGCCTTCCATCGGCCCGCTAGCCTAGCGCGTCGCCCGGCGCGCGGCGACGGGCAGATCGGGTCAACGGGACAGCTCCCGAAGGGCATCGTCGAGCCGATCGAGCTCCGCGAGGGTGTTGTAGTGGACGAGGCCGATGCGCACGAGCCCGCCGAGGTCGGCCAGGCCCAGGGCGCGGATCAGCTCATGTGCGTAGAAGTCGCCGTCCCAGGCGCTGATGCCGCGGCTCGCGAGGTGCTCGGCCACGGCGCGCGGGTGGTGTCCGGCCAGCGTGAAGGAGAAGGTCGGAACGCGCTCGTCGACGCGTTCCGGATCGGCGATTCCGTAGAGCTGGACCCCCTCGATGGCGGAGAGCCGCCCGAGCGACGCGAGCGACAGGTCGCGTTCGCGGGTCCGGATTGCGGCCATCGCCGCCCGCAGCCGCCCGCGCCGGTCCAAGCGATCGGGCGAATCGCCGTAGGCGGCCCCGAGCGCCTCGAGGTAGCCGAACGTGCCAAGCAGGCCGGCCAGCGCCTCGTGGTTCTGGGTGCCGACCTCCCACTTGCCGGGCAGCATTGCCCCGGCGGGACGAACGCGATACGCGGCGAGCCGCTCAAGCAGCTCGCGACGAGCGTAGAGCATGCCGAGGTGCGGGCCGAAGAACTTGTACGGGCTGGTGACGAGGAAGTCGGCGCCGAGCGTCGCGACGTCGATCGGCAGGTGGGGTGCGGCGTGGACGGCGTCGACGTAGACGAGCGCTCCGACCGCGCGTGCCGCCTCGGTCACGCGCCGCACGTCCGTCAACGTCCCAACGGCGTTCGAGGCCAGTCCCAGCGCAATGACCCTCGTTCGCGACGACAGGACATCGTCGAGCCGATCCAGCGCGAGCGTGGCTCGATCGTCGGCGAGCTCGAGCCAGCGCACCGTCGCCCCACGGTCCTCCGCGACGGCCAGCCATGGCGCGACATTCGCGTCGTGGTCGAGGCGGGTGACCACGATCTCGTCACCCGGATGCAGGTCGCGTCCGAGCGCGCGGCTGACCGCGAAGGTCAGGGTCGTCATGTTCGGTCCGAAGACGACCTCGTCCGGGTCACCCGCCCCCACGAAGTCGGCACCGGACGCGTGGACCTCCGCCAGGATCGCATCGGACTCGACCGATGCGCTGAACGCACCGCCGTGGTTCGCGTTGCAGCGCTCCAGGTATGCCGTCATGGCAGCGATGCACTCGCGCGGCACCTGGGTGCCACCCGGCCCGTCGAGGTACGCGACCTGCCTGCCGTCGACGGTGCGCGCCAGCGCCGGGAAATGGTCGCGCACCGCGGCCTCGTCGAGGCCGCGTCGCTCGCGGATGGACGTCATGCCGACCATCGTACGCTGCGACGCCGCTATCATCCCCGCTCGTGACAACACCCTTGAGCGTGCCGACGCTGCCCGGCCACGACTTCCATCTCCCCGCCGACCTGGCAGGGCTCGGCGAGCTCGCCTACAACCTGTGGTGGACCTGGACGCCTCGCGCCCAGTCGCTGTTCGCCCGCGTGCACGCGAGCGCCTGGAGGCGACACCGGAACCCGATCGCCGTCCTGCGCTACGCCGACCAGGCTCGCTGGGCCGAGCTGACGGCAGACGAGGATTTCATGGTCGACGCCAGCCGGGTGCTCGACGAGTTCAGCCGCTACATGGCCGACGGCACCGACTCGTGGTACCCACGCTCGGCGGAGGGCGCGCTGCCCGGCCCGGTCGCCTACTTCTGCGCCGAGTTCGGCATCCACGAGTCGATGCAGATCTACTCGGGCGGGCTCGGCATCCTGGCCGGCGACCATTGCAAGTCGGCATCCGATGCAGCGCTGCCGTTCATCGCGATCGGGCTCCTGTATCGCCGCGGCTACTTCCGCCAGCAGATCGACGCCGACGGCCACCAGGAGCACGCCCAACCCGAGTTCGACCCTGATCAGCTGCCGCTGCGCCGGGCCCGTGGGCGGGGTGGCGCGCCGCTCGAGGTCAGCGTCGACATTGCCGACCGGTCCGTTCACGCCGCCGTTTGGGTGGCACAGGTCGGCCGCGTGCCGATCCTGCTGCTCGACACCGACGTCCCCGCCAACGACGAGGGGGACCGCCCGATCACCCACATCCTGTACGTCCGCGGCCGGGAGATGCGCCTGTGCCAGGAGATCGTGCTCGGTATGGGAGGCGTGCGCGCGCTGCGGGCGCTCGACATCGAGCCGGCCGTCTGGCACCTCAACGAGGGCCACTCGGCATTCCTGCTGGTCGAGCGGGCCGGCGAGCTGGTCTCGGCCGAGCCGGGGCTGGCGGCCGGCGAGGCGCTGCGGCGCGTCGGCCGGGATGCGGTCTTCACGATCCACACGCCGGTCCCCGCCGGCAACGAGATCTTCGCGCGCGACCTGGTGACGACCGCACTCGACCGATGGTTCGGCGCCGCGCGCATGGAGCCCGTCGAGCTGCTCGAGCTCGGGCGCGGGCACACGGACGATCCGAATGCCCCGTTCGACATGACGGCCTTCGTCCTGCGCCATGCCAGCGGCGCGAACGCCGTGAGCCAGCTGCACGGCGCCACGGCCACCGAGACATGGCAGGCACTGGCCGGCTACCCGATCCAGGCCATCACCAACGGCGTCCACGTGCCGACCTGGCTCGGCCGGCCGGTGCGGCGGCTCGTGCAGCGCGCCACCGGCGTGCCCCTCGGCGTCGACATGCACGGCCCGGAGCCGCTGGCGACGCTCGATGCCATCGACCCCGGGGAGCTGTGGCGCGCGCACCAGCAGCAGAAGCGCGAGCTCGTCGGGTTCCTGGAGGGACGGCTTGCGCGGCAACTCGCTCGTCACGGCGAGTCGCCCGAGGTGCTGCGCGCCGTCCGCGGCGTCCTCGACGCGGAGGCGCTCACCATCGGCTTCGCGCGCCGCTTCGCGACCTACAAGCGCGCCGCGCTGCTGTTCAGCGACCAGGATCGGCTGGCCGGCATCCTCTCGTCGCAGCATCGGCCGGTGCAGATCGTGATCGCCGGCAAGGCGCACCCGGCCGACCGGCCGGGCCAACGAGTGATCCAGGACATCTTCACCCTCTCGCGCTCGGATCGGCTCCGTGGCCGCGTCTTCATCGTCGAGGACTACGACATGCGGATCGCACGCTTCCTCGTCGGCGGCGTGGACATCTGGCTGAACAATCCGCGCCGTCCGATGGAGGCGTCCGGCACGTCAGGCATGAAGGCGGCCATCAACGGCATCCCGTCGGTCAGCATTCTCGACGGCTGGTGGGACGAGGGCTTCAACGGCGAGAACGGCTGGGCCATCGGCGACCGCGTGCCCGACGGCGACGAGGCCGCCCAGGACGCCGCCGATGCGACCGAGCTGTATCGGCTGTTGGAGGAGGAGATCGTGCCGCGCTTCTTCGACCGCGGCGAGGACGGCCTGCCGCAGGCGTGGCTGGCCACGATGCGGGCGTCGATCGGCTCGGCGCTCTGGCAGTTCAGCACGGCGCGGATGCTGACCGAGTACGTCGACCGGCTCTACCTGCCCGCCGTGAGGTCCCCCGTCGGCGCCTAGGGCAGGTACGCCCGCGGGTTTTCCCAGACGCCGCGGTCGTTCACGGCAAAGTGGACGTGGCAGCCGGTCGACAGGCCGGTCGAGCCCTCGTAGCCGATGACCGACTCGCTCGTCACGATCGTGCCGGGACCGACGACGACGTTCGCCTGCATGTGCCAGTACCAGGTCTGGATCCCGGACCCATGGTCGACCACGACCCCGAAGCCGGTATCGAACGGCATGAGCGGCTGGCCGGATGCGACGACCACGCCGGCGCCAGCGGCATAGATCGTCGTCCCGCAGCCGCCGGCGAAGTCGATGCCGGCGTGGAAATGCGGGTAGTACGTGCCGCCGTAGGTGTACGGCGGCTCGAGCGCGAAGCCGGTCGGGCCCCATTCCTGGGTCACCTGGAAGCTGCGCTCCGGCCAGCGGAAGCCGCGAGCCGATACCGCATTCCGGCGCGCGGCCTCTTCCCGCTCGACCGCATCACGGGCGGCGGCCTGCTCGGCTGCTGCGCGCGCGGCGGCCGCCGCGGCCTCGGCCGCCGCCCGTCGCTGTGCCTCCTCGATGGCCGCCTGCTGGGCCACGGCCTGTTGCTGGAGCTGCAGCGCCAGCCGTTCCGCGGCGGCCGCCGCCTCCTCGTTCCGGCCGATCTGTGTCTCAACATCACCCTGCGCCAGCAGCGCGGCGTTCAGCGCTGCCTCCTGCTCGGCCCGCTTCGCATCAGCGGCGACGCGGAGCTGGGCGAGCTGGCCCTCCAGGACGGTCAGCTCGTCGCGGCGCGCGGTCAGCATGGACTCCTCGTCGCGGGCGACGGCGCGCGCCTCGGCGAGGCCCCGTCGGCCCTCCCGGAGCGTCGCTCCGCGCGTCTCGAGCTCGGCGCGAATGGCGCGAATGTCCTCTGCCAGGATGGTGTCCTGCTCGGAGACGGTCATCAGGTAGCCGACCTGGGTGGTGGCCTCGTCGAGCGAGTCGGACTCGAGGAGCACCTCGAGCAGCGAGGTCTGGCTGCGCTCGTAGGCTCCGCGCAGGTGGTCCTCGAGGAGTGCCTCCCGGTCGTTGAGGTCAGCCGTACGCCGGTCGATGTCGTCGGCAACCGCCACCAGCTCGGCATCCAAGGCTTCGATCTGGACGTGGAGCTCGGCGAGGTGCCCCTCGATGGCCACGATCTGCGCATGGACCTCGGCGAGCAGACCGGTCACGCGCGTGAACTCCGCCGTCACGGCCTCGAGCTCCGCACGGGCGAGATCGAGCTGCACGTCGAGATCGGCGGACCGTCCCTGCAGCTGGTTCAGCTCGGTGCGCTGCCGGTCGAGGGTAGCGGCCAGTGACTGCTGCGCCGACTGAGCGTCTGCGAGCTGCGCACGGGTTTCGGCAAGCTGGGCCGCGGGATCAGCGGCAAGGGCCAAGCCGCTGGGCTGGGTTGTGACGGCGCTCCATCCCACTGTCACGAGGGCAACGAACGTGACCGCGAGAAGAGATCGCCGCCTCATCGAGCGGTGATCCGAGTGTGCAATTTGCCCTTTGCCCCGTAGCGAATGAGTGCGGGGCCGATACTCCCCGATGCCTGGAGGCAGGGGGAGTGACCGAATGTACTACACGCTGTCTAGCCCGAACGGCCCAGCCTCGTCGCTCGGGCGTGGACCGCTAGTCGGGGTCGCCCCTGGTCAACCTGCCCGCGATGAAGCCGATGAGCGCGCCGCCGGCGAGCACGAGCCACCGCGGCATCCCGCGCCGCGGCGCGCTGGCAGGTCCCGGCGGCGTGTCGATCACCGCCGGCAGAAAGCGCGGGTCGGCGGCGGCGATCGGCCCGACCTCGTCCTCGATCGCGCTCGCCCTGGCGAACTCGGCGCCGAGCAGGACGATGACGCTGGCGAAATAGAGGAACACCAGCAGGGTGACGCCGGTCGAGAGCGGTCCGAATGCCGAGTCGTAGTTCGCGACGCTGGTGGCGTAGTACGTGAACCCGAAGCGCAGGACCGTCCACAGCAGCGCCGCCACGACGGCGCCGGGCAGCACCTCGCCCCACGTCACCGGCCGGTTCGGGACGATCCGGTAGATCACCCAGAACGCGAGGAAGATGAGCAGGATCGGGACGACCAAGCCGATGAGCCAGATCGCAGTCCCGCCGCCGGGCAGGGTCGCCACCAGGTCGGCGGCAGCCTCCTGGATCACCCCGGTCACGAGCCCGATCACGAGCGAGGCAACCGCCAGCGCGCCGGTCACGCCCATGAGGATCAGGCCGATCAGCTTGTCCTTGAGGAACGGCCGCGGTGGGGCATTGTCGAACGCCCGCCCGATGCCGCCGGACAGCGCGGAGAAGACGCCGAGCGCGCTCCACGCCAGGAACGCGATGCCGACGATGGTCATGCTGCCCCGCGACTCGGTCACCGCGTCGATCACGCCGCCGACGAGCTCGGGATCCAGCGGTGAGCCGGCGGCCACCTGGTCGACGACGAACGCGCGCGCCTCCCCCTCACCCAGCACGAACGACCCGATGACCACGCCCAGCACGAGGAGCTGGAAGATCGACAGCACGCCGAAGTAGGCCATGCTGCCCGCGTACTGGAGCGACTCATGCGCCAGGAAGCCGCCGATCGCGCGTCGCGAGATGCGGGTCAGCCCATGGCGCATGCTCCACGCATCGAGGTCGCCCAGGAGGCGCTTCGCTCGGTCGATCATTCGGACACCTGCCTCGCAAGGGTCATGCCGCTTGAGCGCGCAGGCTACGCTTGTCGCCGATGGCACGCACCGAATCCGAGATCCTCGCCCTCGACGGTCACGAGGTGACGATCAGCAATCCGGGCAAGCTGTTCTTCGCCGATGCCGGGATCACGAAGATCGAGCTCGTGCGCTACTACCTGGCGGTCGCGGACGGCGCCATCCTCGGAGTGCACGACCGGCCGATGGCCCTGAAGCGCTTCGTCGACGGCGCCGGAGACGAGGCGTTCTTCCAGAAGCGCGCGCCCAAGTCGGTCCCTGAGTTCGTGCGCACCGTCGAGCTCTCGTTTCCGTCCGGCCGCACCGCCGACGAGGTCGTGGTGGACAACCCGGCCGCCCTGGCATGGGTCGTCAACCTCGGGTGCATCGACCTCAACCCGCACGCGGTCCGATCCGGCGACCTCGATCATCCCGACGAGCTGCGGATCGACCTGGATCCGGGACCCGGCGTGGCATGGGCGGACGTCCGGACCGTCGCTCTCGTCGTGCGCGAGGTCCTGGTGGAGCTGGGCTACGCGCCGTTCCCGAAGACGTCGGGCTCGCGAGGCATCCACGTCTACGTGCGGATCGAGCCCCGCTGGGGCTTCTCCGAGGTCCGGCGCGCGGCCCTGGCGGTCGCGCGAGAGGTGGAGCGGCGCGCACCAGACATCGCCACGAGCAAGTGGTGGAAGGAGGAGCGCCACGGGGTCTTCCTCGACTATAACCAGAACGCGAAGGACCGCACCGTGGCCTCGGTCTATTCGGTCCGCCCGCGGCCGGAGGCGACCGTCAGCGCGCCACTCACCTGGGACGAGGTGCCCGACGCGGAGCTCGGCGATTTCACGCTGGGGACGGTGCCGGATCGCTACGCGAAGCTCGGAGACCTCGGTGCGGGGATCGACGATCGAGCCTTCTCGCTCGAGCCGCTCCTCGAGCTGGTCGGGCGGCACGAGGCGGAGGGCCTCGGCGACGCGCCGTGGCCGCCGCACTATGCCAAGCAGGCCGGTGAGCCGCCACGCGTTCAGCCCTCGAAGCGGCGGATGCCCGCGGACGCCCCGGTGACCGATCCGACCGCACCGCGCGGCCGCGCCGGCTCGGTGGCGCCAGCGTTCCCGTTCGCGCCGGCTCGCAACCCCGATGGCAGCGTCCCGCCCACGGGCCGGCGGCGCTCGTCTCAGCCCCTGCTCGTGATCTCCCAGGCGGCGGCCAAGCCCGATGCCCTCGCCGGCCTCGATCGCTGGCGCGCTCGACATCCCGATGCCGCCGCGTCCGTCCGCGATCCGGAGGACGTCCTCGTGGACGCCATGCGCGGGCGCTACAAGGTGTGGTGGCGCGTCCGCGTCAACCTGCGAAACGTGCCCGAGGCCCATCGTCCGGCCGCGGAGCCGCCCGACCCCGACTACGACCCGTGGACCGCGTGACGTTCGGCCGGCGTCGCGGCTTCTACCATGTGACTCCGCCAGCTACTGGCCCCGCCGGTACGGGGCAGGTTCGGCGACAGCGAGCCTGCCAAATCCACCTGTCTCACCGATCACATCGGTGGGGAGCCGAGTCCGACGGGAAACGCTGGCCACGCACCGCCCCGACCGGTAAGCGACGGGTAAGCGGCCGGTACGGCGGAACCGGCATCATCGGTCCATGGAAAGGCGGACTGTCATCCGGGTTCTGCGCCAGCTCCGTCGGCAGCGACGATGGACCCAGCGCCAGCTGGCCGCACGGCTCGGGATCTCGCAGCAGTGGATGAGCGACCTTGAGTGCGGAGCCCTCGAGGGATGTTCCGTCGAGCTGCTTGAGCGGTGGTCCGGCTCGCTGAACGCAACCCTCGTGCTCGATCTCCGGGTCGCAGGGCCACGCCCGCTCACCGATCGCCGTCATGCAGCAATACAGAACTCGCTTGCCGAGATGTTGCGTCGCGACGGGTGGCTGGTGGACGTCGAGCCGAGCTTCAACCACTACGGTGATCGCGGTCGAATCGACGTCTTCGCCTTCCATCCAGGCCGCGCGATTCTGCTCGTGGTGGAGATCAAGACCGAGCTCCGTGATGTGCAGGATCTCATCGGTCGACTCGACGTGAAGCATCGGGTCGCTCGTCGGATGGCGGCCGAGCGTGGATGGGTAGTCGGAGCGATCGTCCCGGCGATCGTGTTACGGGAGGACCGGACGATCCGTCGCCGCATCGCGGAGCACGCCGCGCTGTTCGCCAGGTTCCGTCTACGCGCGCGTGCCGCACGAGCATGGCTTGGCGCACCACGAGGGCCGGTTCCCTCCGGAATTCTGCTGTTCCAGTCGCTCGAGGACTAGAGAGGCGTGACATATCGCGTCTCAGGCGGACGCGATCTCGCCAACTACCGATGCGAGTGGTGCGAGCCCGATCCGCGGTGATCGAGTCCGCCAGTTAGGCTCTCCGCACCGGCGTGGTC
>JACCWY010000435.1 GCA_013697395.1 Chloroflexota bacterium
ATGCCGGGGTAGATCGCGATCGGCAGCGTCGCCACGTTGGAGAGCTCGAGCGTGAGGTGGCCGTCCCAACCGGCGTCGACGAAGCCCGCGGTCGCGTGTGTCAGCAGGCCGAGGCGACCCAAGCTCGACTTGCCGTCAAGACGCGCCGCGAGGTCATCGGGCAGTCGCACGCGCTCGAGCGTCGACGCGAGCACGAATTCACCGGGATGGAGGATGAACGACTTCCCGTCGGGGATCTCGACCAGCTCGGTGAGGTCCTCCTGAGGCTCCTTCGGATCGATGAACGGCGTCGTGTCGTTGCGGAAGACGCGAAAGAAGTGGTCGACATGCATGTCGACCGACGACGGTTGCACTGCGCCGTCCTCGAGCGGGTCGACGATGATGCGACCCGAGGCCAGGGCCTCGCGAATTGACCGGTCCGAGAGGATCACGGCGGCGAGGTTACCGTCTCCCTTTGGTACCCTCACCGGCTCCGCGGGTGGGGGACGGCGCGAAATCCCAGGCCCCTTATCAGTGCGGGGGCACACGCGCGGGCGTCGAAGCCATGGGAACGCGTTTCCGCGGATTCCAGAACGCGTTTGATCGTGGATGCGTGATATGACGCCACTCGATTGGCGGTAGCACTCTGGCGTCTCCGAAATCGAGGGACGAAGTGCCACAAGTCCGTGTAACGCACTGGCCCGGCCATGCCGAACCGCCCCCTGCGCTCGCGCGAGTTAGAGCGGCGGAGCTTCGAGACGAGGAGTGGATTGTCATCCACCGAGGACGCTCGGAGGCCGGGGTACTCGTTCCGGACGACTTCTTCCTGCGCGAGGTTTGCGAAGCCGACCCTCGGGACCGATGGGCCGTCCTCGAATTTGCCCGGGAGTGGGGCGTGCCCCAACCCCCGGGGCGGCCCTTCGACGACTGCCTAGCCTCCTCCACCCTCGACGGTCGTTACGTCGCGTCGCTCACCCGCCACGACCGCCATCGCCGGAGCGTTCGTAGACGGTCGGACTCGTCGGATACCGCCGTCCTGCATTTCCGGGAGATCGGATTGTGCATCTCGACCGTTCAGGCCCTCGCAGCCCATTGGGTGAGTTATCGATCGAAAAGTGCGTCACCGACCGTGCGGTCGGCCTGGCTGGACCGGCCTGGGGTTAGGGCACCTCAGGACATCAGTGCTGCGTGGCAGCACTTCGCCGCCGCCTTGAACGCGGGCCTTCGGCCATTTCAGGTGCGAATCATCGCAGCGCGCTCCGAGGCAACTGTGCAAAGGACGGCGACCTTTAGTGGATTCGTCGGCGTGGCATGTCTCCAGCTTGCCAACAGCATCGCTGAGGACCGGACAGTGCGGGAGTGTCTCAATGAGTCCTGCCGCCAATACTTCACTGTGCAGCGCGGTCGTTCGGCCCGAGGTCAGTACCGGAAAAGCGGCGTTGTGTACTGCTCCGCTTCCTGCGCACGGGCCCAAGCTCAACGCGCGTATCGCCACCGTCAGATGGACGGCGGCTGAAGCACTAACGCGACGCAGTCAGAACAGCAGGGCTCGTCTGCAGGTCGATGAGACGATTGCGACAAGGCCTGAGCCTCTCACCCGACAGGGCTCAGTTCTTCGAGACCATCGATCCGCGATGTGATCGCCCCGTCGGACCGGGCCCCGCGAACGCGGGCCAGCTACGCCGACGAAGTACGTCTACATCTCGTCCCGGCACTCGGAAACATCCCGCTCTCGAAGCTGAACCCTCAGCACGTCCAGGCTTTCGTCAACCAGCAGCGCAAGCAGGGGTACAGCCGCCGTTCAATCCAGTACCGCCACGCCATCCTCCGACGTGCCCTCGCCGATGCTGAGCGATGGGGCTTGGTGTCGCGCAACGTCGCCAGGCTGGTGACGAACGCCAAGGCCCGGCCCGACCCAGCGCGAGTCCACGGGCTCACCGCGGAGGAGGTGCGTCGCCTCTTGGCAGTGGCACGCCAGGATCGGTTCTACGCCCTGTTGCTCGTAACTGCGACGGTGGGTCTACGCCGAGGTGAAGTGCTCGGCCTCCGGTGGCAAGACCTCGACCTTGGGCGAGGCACGTTGCGGGTCGAGCAGACGGTTCAGCGGGTCCCCCGCCGCGGCTTGGTCGTCACGAAGCTCCCGAAGAACTCGGCCTCCCGCCGGACGAACGAACTCGCAACCCAGGTCGTGGACGTGCTGCGCGACCACCGCCGGATCCAGATGCGGGCGCGACTTCGCGCTGGATCCAACTGGCAGGACAACGACCTCGTGTTCCCCTCGTTGGTCGGTACTCCCGTGGAGCCCCGGAACCTCAACCGCCATCTCCATGCCCTCTGCAAGCGGGCGGGCCTCCCGCCGGAGCGATTTCACAACCTCCGTCACACCGCAGCGTCCATCGCGTACGCCGAGGGGCTGGACTCGAAGATGGTGCAGGACATGCTCGGGCACGCCAGCTACCGGACGACGGCCGACATCTACACGCACCTCGAACCCGGGCTCCGCCGTGAAGCCGCGCAGCGCATCGCCGACGCGGTCATCGGTTAGTTCCCGCCATTCCCGTGCTCAGTCGGCGCTGACGAGGTCGGCCTGATCTGTCGGGCTCGCCGGACACCACTCCTCCGATTCCGGCACCGTGCGTTCACGAGCGGGCTGAGGAGGGTCCCCGCGCTCTCGTGGCTGTCACGGTGGCTGTCAGGGTCGAGCGACGGGCCACCGCCGGTTCGGTCGCCACGCTTCGACCTGGGCTTTCTCAGCGCGCTCGGAGGGACTCGAACCCCCAACCTTCTGATCCGTAGTCAGATGCGGCACGTCCGAGCGCATCCATCAGCGTCCAGGGCGCCTGGTTCAACTGTTCATGAGTCCATCGGCGAACGACAGTCGCCCGCGTCCTCGCCCGCAAATGAAGAGGCCGGTGTGTGCCCTAGCCTGTGCTCCGGTGTTCGAAGCGTTCACGGACTCGGCGCGCGGCGTAGTCATCGCTTCGCAGGACCACGCCAGGGCGCTGGGTCACGGCGCTGCCCGGGTCGAGCACGCCGCCATCGACGCCCGTGCGTCGAGGTAAGGCCTCGACCCGCACAATCGATCTGGATACGGTCAGCGATGGCGGGTCGCCGCCGAGCAGCGTTCAGGGTTAGCGCGGAACGCTAGGGGGGTTCAGCCGTGGATGGTCGCGAAACCTGCCCTCGATGCGGTCGGAAGCTCAAGCCCGAATGGAAGCATTGCCCGTCGTGCTTCCTGGACCTACTCGATGAAGAGCAACAGCCCGACGACCGCCAGGCCCAGCTGGAAACGGCGCTCCGCGACCAATACCCACGGCTCAAGCAAACGAAGGGCAGCGTACCTGTAGCCGTTTACTCGCTCGCGAGACTCTTCGAATTCGGCGAGACGCCGGAGACGCTGATTCTCTGTCGGCTAGCAACCGGCGAGTGGCGTGGTACGGGGATCGCCGCAGTCACCGATCGAGGGATGCTCCACGTAGACGCGCACCCCGGCCGAGACCCGTTCACGACGGTCATCTTGTGGCGGGACTTAGCGTCAGCAACGGCTGCGGCGACTAGCGGGCCGGTATGGACCTACTCCCTGGTCACCGACAACCAGGTCGTCCAGCTACTCATGCCGGACCCGGCGCGCCTCACCGAAGCAATCGAGCGTTTCGCCCCAGTGGCTCTGACCCGCACGCCTTCGGAAGCGGTCGCTGAGTGGTGGCAGGACCCGACAATCGTCTGGCCGCCTCCGATCACTCCCGGGGCCTGGGAGTACATCGGGGGTATCGCCACGCTTCCGCGCCCGATCTCCGGGCTTGCACTGCTCTGTTCGGCAGACGGCATCGCGGCAAAGAAGGGCGCGTTCGGCCCGCCAATGTTCGTACTGCCCTGGAACGAGATCGGTGGCGTCGCCGTTGAGGGGTCTATCCAAGTACAGCAGCGAGTCACCGTCACGCGCCTACTCGCCGTTGGAATCTTCGCATTCGCATGGCAAGCGATTGAACTCTGCCTTTCTCGTCGTCGAGATGGCGGATGGGAACGAGGTGATCTTCGCAACGCCGAAGCTCACTGAGCCTGAGCTTCGAGCCAAACTCTCAGGAATCGTGGCTGCTTCTCGGACAAGAGGTGTGTCACACGGCAATTCGGAGGCTCAACACGTCCCCGACGATCCCGTCACTCGCCTCCGAGATCTCGCTCAACTGCGAGACGACGGGATCATCAGCACCGAGGAGTTCGAGGAAAAGAAGCGCGACCTGCTCGATCGCATGTAATAGCGGTGAGGTCACGCTCTCGCATCAGGAATACGGACAACCATCGCGAAAGCTCATCCGCCAGGTGCTTGGGCGGTCGCCGATTACGAGCGGGCAATGATCGCCCTTCGGCTGCGATCTGGTCGTCGCAGGAAGGCGGCACAAGGCGGGTT
>JACCWY010000436.1 GCA_013697395.1 Chloroflexota bacterium
GCACCGATGTCATCGGTGCATGGCCGACCCGGTCAATCCACCGATGGCGGCCGTAGCAGCAGCGGCACGGCACGCATCGCGGCCGCCCGAGTCGGACCCCCACGGCGAACCTTCGACGTCTGCCACCAGGGCGCCACTAGCCGCCGCGGTTGACGGCGGTCTCGACCCAGCCGGGGATCTCGCGGCGAAGTGTGGCGAGCGGCAGCGAGCCGTGGGCCAGAACCTCGTCGTGGAAGGCGCGAAGGCCGAACCGATCGCCCATCGCCTCGGAAACCTCGGCCCGGGCTCGCTCGATCTCCCGCTGGCCGAGCTTGTATGACAGGGCCTGCCCCGGCCAGATCGTGTAGCGGTCGACCTCGATGGCGGCGTCGACCGGTGGAAGCGAGCCGCGCTCGTGCATGAACTCGATCGCCTGGTCGCGAGTCCAGCTCATGGCGTGGAGTCCAGAGTCGACCACGAGGCGCGCGGCGCGGAACGACTGCGCGTCGAGCATGCCGAGACGCTCCTCGTCGGACGCGTACAGGCCCATCTCATCGGCGAGGCGCTCGCAGTACAGCCCCCAGCCCTCGACGTAGGCCACGCCCGCCATCCGGGCCCCGAGGATCCGGAATGCGGGGAGGCCCTGGAGCTCCATCTCGATGGCGATCTGGAAGTGATGGCCCGGCGTGGCCTCGTGGAAGGTGATGGCCGCGATCTTGTGGAGCTGTCGCTCCATCGGCTGGTAGGTGTTGATGTAGTACTGGCCCTGGCGCGAGCCGTCGACGGTCGGCGGCATGTAGAACGCCGGCGGCGACTCGGCCTCGCGGTATGCCTCGACCGCCTTCACGTAGCAGTTGGCGCTCGGCAGCCGGCCGAAGAAGCCGGGCGCGACAGCGTAGGCGCGATCCGTCTGCTGCTGCGCCAGCAGAACGAGGGCATCGGGATCGTCGGTGTGGTTGGCCGGGTCGGTGGCCAGCGCCTCGCGCAGCGCATGCCGGTCGGCATGTCCCAGGCGCCGCGCGATCTCGTCCTTCTCGGCCTCGATCGACTCCAGGTCGGCCAGGCCGAATGCATGGACCTCCTCGGCCGTCGCCTCGAGCGTCGTCTGCATGCGGATGGCGAGCCGGTACGCCGCCTCGCCTCCCGGCGTTGCCGACAGGCCGGGCTGCTGACGCGCGTGCGGCTCGTACTCGTCGGCCAGGAAGTCGCGCAGGCGGCGCAGGCCAGCGTAGACGTGCTCCTCCACCGCCGCTGCGACCCGTGCACGGTCCTCTTCGGCAACCTCGACCATGGTGGTGGCCGGCGCCGCGGCGGCCGGCATCGCCAGCAGGCGCTCGATCTGCTCGAGGGCGCGGCGCACGGGCATGGCCGCCGCGGTCCGGCCGTCGGCGACCCCCTCGGCCAGGGTGGACACGTACTGCTCGATCATGGCCGGATAGGCCGCGTATCGCGCCAGCAGCAGGTCCAGCCGCTCGGCGGTGCCGGCAGGCTGGTACTGCGCCGCCTGGGCCGGCCAGATCTGGGGCCCGCTCATGTGGTCGATTGCCAGCTGGTACTGCTTCTGGGCCAGGGCCTCGAGCTGGTTCTCGGCGACGAGGATCAGCAGGTCCCGGGTGATGACCTGCTCGGGGTCCAGGCCGTCGGCCGGGATGCCCGCCGCGTCCGCCAGGAGCGACCGATACGCCGCCTCGTCGGCTGCCCGTCCGTCGGCTCCGAGGTCCGGCCAGCGGTCGTTGTACCGCTCGTCCCCGAGGACGGTCGCCCACAGGGGATCGCGCTGGAGCACGCCGTCCCAGAAGCGGTCGGCGAGGTCGTTGACGGCGGCGTTGGGATCGGCGGCGACGGACACGGGGCACGACCTCCTGAAAGTACGGGCACGCAGGCAGGGATCGCCAGTGTAGCGGTGGATCAGCTCGCGAAGAGGTCGCCCAGGAGTGCCGCCGGCGTCTCCTCCAGCTGGTCGTAGCGGCAATCGGCAGGCGATCGGTCCGGGCGCCAGCGCCGGAAGGTCGTCCCGTGCCGGAACCGGTCGCCCTGCAAGTGGTCGAAGGCCACCTCGCACACGAGCTCGGGACGCAGCGGCTCCCACGACATGTCCATGCCACGGTTCCAGCGTGACTGGGCACCCGGCAGGCGCCGTCCCTCCTCGACGGCCGCGGCCTCCGCCAGGGCCCAGTCGCGCCAGGGATGGTCCTCCATGCCGCCCTTCCGGTACGGCTCGAGGAACGCCACCAGCTCGGCGCGCTTCGCCATCGTGAAGGAGGCCGTGACGCCGACCGACTGGAGGAAACCGTCGTCGTTGTAGAGGCCGAGCATGAGCGAGCCGACCAGCGTGCCCGGGCCGTTCTTGTGCCACCGGAAGCCGGCCACCACGCAGTCGGCCGTCCTGGCGTGCTTGATCTTGGCCATGGTGCGCTTTCCCGGCGCGTACGGGTCGGACGCGCGCTTGCCGATCACGCCGTCGAGCCCCGCGCCCTCGAAGACGTCGAACCAGTGGCGTGCCACTGCCGGGTCAGCGGTCGAGGGCGTCAGGCGGACCGACGCCGGCGGGTCGACCAGCAGGCGCTCGAGGCGCGCCCGCCGGTCGGCGAACGGGCTGTCCCGAAGATCGTCGGACCCATCGGCCAGGCAGTCGAAGGCGACGAACGAGGCCGGCGACTGGGCGGCCAGCATGCGGACCCTGGAGGCGGCGGGATGGATGCGCAGCAGCAGCGCATCGAAGTCGAGGGCTCCGTCCGGACGGGCGATCACCACCTCGCCGTCCAGCACGAAGCGCGCGTCGGAGCCTCCGACGGCGAGGAGCGGCTCCTCGAGCTCAGGAAAGTATCGGTTCATTGGCTTGAGGTCGCGCGACTGGATGTAGACGTCGCCCGCATCGCGGAACACGATGGAGCGGAAGCCGTCCCATTTCGGCTCGTAGATCCATCCCAGCCCGTCTGGGATGGCGACGGTCGGCTTGGCCAGCATCGGCACGATCGGCGGCTCGATCGGGAATCCCATGCGCCGATGATACGGGTCGGGCCGTCGGCCATCGGCCATACTCCGGCCCGACCTCGAGTGCGAAGCATCGGAGGATGGGAGGACCCGTGGGGATCAGCATCCAGTTCCTTGGCGCTGCGGGCTGCGTCACCGGCTCGCAGTTCCTCTTGACCGTGGGCGAGCGCCGCGTGCTCGTCGACTGCGGCATGTTTCAGGGCTCACCGCAGGAGGTCGAGCGCAACCTGATGCCGTTCGCCTTCGAGCCGGCCACGCTTGACGCGCTGCTGCTGACGCACGCGCACCTCGACCACTGCGGCCGGACCCCCGCCCTGACCAAGGCGGGCTTCGATGGACCCATCCACGCCACCCGCGCCACCGTCGACCTGACCGAGATCGTGCTGCGCGACTCCGCGAAGCTGCAGGTCGAGTTCACGAACCGATGGAACAGGCGGCAGGCGCGCAAGGCCGAGCGCGCGGCGCAGGCGGAGCAGGCCGATGCCGAGACCCAGTCGGAGGCGACGGTGCACGAGACCGACGACCCCTCGCTCCCCGAACGGCTGCGCAACGCGCCGCCGGAGGGCAAGACCGAGCTCCGCGAGCCGCTCTACGACGAGCACGACGTCGAACGCGCGGTGGCCCGGATGCGTGGCTGCGACTACGGCGACGAGGTGCATGTCACCGATGGCATCACCGCCGTCTTCCACGACGCCGGGCACATCCTCGGCTCGGCAATCATCGAGCTGCGCGTGACCGATGGCGCCGATGCGCGCACGATCGTCTTCTCCGGCGACCTCGGTCGCGATGGGACGCCGATCCTGCGGGACCCGACGCCGATTGCGCATGCCGAGTACGTCGTGGTCGAGTCCACCTACGGCAATCGTGAGCACGCGTCCCACGACGTGGCCATCGAGGAGCTGGCGGCGGCGGTCGCGGAGGTGGCCGCCGACGATGGGGTGATGCTCATCCCCGCCTTTGCCATCGGGCGCACGCAGGAGCTGATCTGGGTGCTGGACGACCTGGTGCGCGAGGGACGCATCCCGCGCGTGCCGCTCTACCTCGACTCGCCGATGGCGTCGAGGGCGACCCAGGTGTACTACGACCATCCCGAGACCTACGACGGCGAGACGAGGGACCTCCTGCGGGCCGGCGACTCGCCACTGAAGTACCCGGGCCAGCAGTTCACGGACACGGTCGAGGAGTCGAAGGCCATCCGCTACGCGAATCGGCCGATCATGGTCGTGGCGTCGTCCGGCATGCTGACCGGCGGGCGGGTCATGCATCACCTGAAGGACTTCCTGCCCGATCCGAAGTGCACGCTCCTGTTCATCGGCTACCAGGGCGAGGGCACCCTCGGCCGCCATATCCAGGAGGGAGCAACGTCGGCGCGGATCGACGGGCAGGAGATCGCGGTGCACTGCCGCGTCCGTTCCATCTCCGGCTTCAGCGCCCACGCCGACCAGCACGAGCTCGAGGCGTGGCTCGGCCACTTCCGACCTGATGGCAGCGATGCGAGCGGACCTCCGAAGACGATCTTCATCGTCCACGGCGATCCCGACGCGGCTGAGGCCTTCGCGGCACGCATCCGGTCGGAGCTCGGCATGGATGCCCACATCCCCCAGCATCGCGAGTCCGTCGCCCTGGCCTGACGGCGCTGTCCGGCGATGAGCATACGATGCGCCCATGCAGCCGATCTCTCGCCCGATCATCACCTTCCTGACGGACTTCGGGCTCGACGGGGCGGCGGCGACCTGTCGCGGCGTGATGCTCTCGATCTGTCGCGAGGCGCAGATCGTCGACGTCTCGCACACGGTCCGGAAGTACGCCCTTCGCGAGGGCGCATTCATCCTTCGCGCGGCGCTGCCCTTCATGCCGATCGGCGTGCACGTCGGGGTTGTCGACCCGGGGGTGGGGACATCACGGCGCCCGATCGGCGTCCGGAGCGCGCGCGGCGACGTGCTCATCGGCCCGGACAACGGGCTCCTCCTGTCGGCCGCCGAAGCGCTCGGGGGCCCGAGCGAGGCCCGGGAGCTCGCCAACCGCGCGCTGTGGCTGCCCGCGACGACGGCGACGTTCCACGGCCGGGACATCTTCGCGCCGGTGGCGGCCCACCTCGCCGCGGGAGATGCGCCATTCGAGGCGGTCGGGCCAGAGCTGCCGGTCGCGGATCTCGTGCGGCTGCCGGCTGCGCTGGCGCGGCTCACGACCGATGGGATCGAGACCGAGGTGACCTACGTCGACAGCTTCGGCAACCTGCGGCTGGCCGGAGGTCGTGACGACCTGCTGACCGCCTTCGGCGAGGGTGCCGAGGGCAATCGATTCACCGTCACCGTGGGTTCGGTGATCCTCGCAAGATTGGCATTCGCCCGCAGCTTCGGCGACGTCCCCGGAGGCGAGACGCTGCTCTACGTCGACTCGACCGGTGACCTCGCGCTCGCCGACAACCAGGCGGATCTCGGCGGCCGCATCGGAGCCGAATCCGGGATGCCGGTGAGGATCGAACGGGCGTGAGTTGACTCCGCCGGCGAGCGGCTACACTCTCGCACGTCCAGTACCTCGTGCAGGGAGCGCAACACACATGTCCAGGGTCTTCCGAGCAGGCGCACTGACGGTGATCGTCGCGCTCCTCGCGGCGTGCGGCAACGGCGGCGCAAGCCCGTCCGCCTCGACCGAATCCTCCACCGCCGCGAGCGCCAGCAGCGCGCCGTCCGCCTCATCGGCGGCGGCGGGGTGCTCGCCGGAGTCCCTCGAGACGAAGTCGCCCGATACCTTCACGGTCGGCACCGACAATCCGGCCTTCCCGCCGTACTTCGCCGAGCCGGAGGGCGACGAATCCGTGACGGAGCCCTGGGAGTTCGGCGACCCGACGAACGGTCGCGGGTTCGAGAGCGCCGTCGCCTACGCACTGGCCGAGCAGCTCGGCTTCAGCCAGGAGCAGGTCACCTGGATCCCGGTGCCATTCAACAACTCGTTCGCGCCGGGCGAGAAGGACTTCGACGTGTACCTGGCGCAGGTCTCGTACACCGATGAGCGGACGCAGGGCGCCGACCTCAGCGAGGGCTACTTCTTCGGCAACCAGGCGCTGGTGGCGCGCGCTGGCTCCGACCTGGCCGGCGCGACGACGATCGCGGAGGTCGCCGAGGCCCGTCTCGGCGCGGCCGGCAACACGACCAGCCTGGCCTACATCCAGGAGCGCATCCAGCCGACCGAGGAGCCCCGCGTCTACGAGGACAACACCGGCGCCCTCGCGGCGCTGAACGCGGACCAGGTCGACGGCATCCTGGTGGACGTCCCGACCGCCTTCTTCATCGTCAACGTCGAGATGGACGACGGCGTCGTCGTCGGCCAGCTCCCGTCCGATCCCCAGGAGCAGGAGCACTTCAGCATGGTGCTCGAGCTGGACAGCCCGCTCACCGACTGCGTGGACGAGGCACTCCTGACGATGGGTGAGAACGGCGAGCTCGACTCGTTGGCCGCCGAGTGGCTGTCCGACTTCCTGGACGCGCCGCAGATCACCGAATAGCCGGCCGCGCGCCTTGAGCGGGCCGCTTCACCAGCTCTCCGGCGAGCTGCAGCCGCCGGCGGCGCGCGGGCGGCGGCCTCGACTGCGCACGCGCGGGAGTGCGCTCGTCGTCGCCGCCATCTCGACGGCGGCGGTCTTCACCGCGCTCGTCCTGGTCGTCGTCAACGCGCCGGGCTGGGAACGGGTCAGCAGCGCGTTCCTGGATTGGGAGAACTTCACTCGATCCGCCCCCGGCATCATCGGCAAGTTCGGGGTGAACGTCGCCCTCTTCACGATCGCCGAGGTGCTGATCCTGGCCCTCGGCCTCGTCCTGGCCGTGATGCGAAGCCTGCCCGGCCCGGTGCTCTTCCCGGTCCGGCTGCTGGCCACGATCTACGTGGACCTCTTCCGCGCCCTTCCCGGCGTGCTCGTCATCTACGTCCTCGGATTCGGGATCCCCGGCCTGCGCCTGCCGGGCGTACCGAACGACCCCTTCTTCTGGGGTGTGGTCGCGCTCACGCTCCTCTACTCCGCGTACGTGTCTGAGGTGTACCGGGCCGGGATCGAGTCGGTCCACCCGAGCCAGGGGGCAGCCGCGCGCTCACTCGGCATGAGCCAGGTGCAGGCGCTCCGCCACGTCGTCCTGCCGCAGGCCGTGCGGCGGGTCATCCCGCCGCTGCTGAACGACTTCATCGGCCTCCAAAAGGACACCGTGCTCGTCTCCTTCATCGGGGTCGTCGAGATCTTCCGTCAGACCGTGATCCGC
>JACCWY010000446.1 GCA_013697395.1 Chloroflexota bacterium
CGGCGAGGACGTGGCGTGGTGGATCACGCACAACGAGCCGTGGGTCGTGGCCGCCATCGGCCATCGCACCGGCCGCCATGCCCCCGGGCTGCACGCCATCACGGCCGAGCTGAAGACCGCCCACCACCTGCTGCTCTCGCACGCCAGGGCCGTCGAGGCATACCGATCGACGGCGCTCACCGCACCGATCGGCATCTCGCTGAGCCTCGCGCCGACCTACCCAGAGCGCGACACCGATGCGGACCGTGCCGCGGTCGACCTGTCCGACGCCTACGTCAATCGCTGGTATCTCGACCCCGTCTTCCGTGGCGACTATCCGGCCGACCTGTTGGTCCTGTTCAGGGAGCGCTACGGCCTCGACTGGGTCCGTGATGGCGACCTGCCCGGCATCGCGCAGCCGATCGATTTCCTGGGTGTGAACTACTACGCACGGCGCGTGGTGCGGGCGCCGGAGCCCGGCGAGACCGCTGAGTTTCCGTGGGTTGACAGCACGGTGCGCACGCCGGAGATACCGCGCTCCGCCATGGACTGGGAGATCACCCCCGACACGTTCACCGACCTCCTCGTGCGACTCGACGCCGACTACGGGGCTCCGCCTATCTTGATCACCGAGAATGGCTGCGCGATCGAGGACCAGGTCGCCGTCGACGGCGAAGTGCACGACGCGGGGCGGATCGAGTTCCTCCGCGGGCACCTGGCGGCCCTCGAGGAGGCGATCGGCCGTGGCGTGGACGTGCGCGGCTACTTCGCCTGGTCACTGATGGACAACTTCGAGTGGGGCGAGGGGTATCAGCGCCGCTTCGGGATCACCTACGTCGACTATCCGACCCAGCGGCGCATCCCGAAGGACTCGGCGCGCTGGTACGCCGCGGTCGCCCGTCGCAACGGGATCGGCTAGGGCTCCTCGTCGCGGAGGGCAAGCACGCGGGGCAGGCCGGCGCGGAGGAGGCGCGGCGGTTCGTCGGGACTGCCATCGGTCACGATCGAGTTCGGGCCGGTCCGCTCCTCGCCGACGCGCGGCCGCTCGCTGGCGGCGGTCTGCAGGGTGTGCGTGACCTGCGTCACGCGAAAGTGGCGTCGCCCGCCGTCCTCACCGATGAACTCGATTCGCTCGCCCACCCGCGGCAGCGGGGCCGCGTGCTCGAGATCGGCGGACCAGCCCTCGTCGCCATCGTTGACGAGAAGGGTCCAGGCGGTGCCGACCGGGGGTCCGCCGTCGTCATCGCTGACCGGCTCGAGGACGGGGTCTCGCGCTTCGGTCTCGTTCATTGTCTGGGCCTCAAGCAAGGATCTTGCCGTATGGCGCCCGGATGGACTGCCGGCGCTTCTCCTGCCATGATGCGCCGCCGAACAGGGGGAGGAGGTCTGATGGAAGCGCAAGGGGCGGACACCGCGCGGGGCCGGCGCGAGCGATGGTGGCGATCGGTCTTCCTCATCGTGGCCACCGTCTACGTGACGCTGCTGCTGGTCGGCCTCCTGTTCCAGGTCCTCGGGGGCTTCGCACAGATCGCGCTCATCGTGTTCATGGCGTGGCTGCTGGCCTTCGTGCTCTCACCGGTCGTCGCGTGGCTGAGCCAGCGCCTGCCCTGGGGGCGGGGAGTGACCATCGGCTTTGTCTACGCCGTGACACTCCTGGGCAGCGGGTTCCTGCTGTTCTACGCCGTCTCCTCTGTCGGCGCCTCGATGGGCGAGATCGCCGACGAGTACCCCGTGACGCGGGTCCGGATCGAGGACACCCTCATGGCAGCAGGCCGTCTCCTTCGGGCGGTTCGAGCCCGACCTGCTCTCGCTGTATCGCGACGTGGAGGGAACCGCCGTTCGCCTGGCGGACTCTGCGCTGGGGGACGTGCCGTCGGTGACGGTCGTCATCCTGGGCGCCCTGTTCCTGGTGATCATCCTCAGCCTCTACATGCTCGCGGACAGCGAGAACATTCTTGCCAAGCTGAACCGCGTCGTGCCGGCCCGGTACGCGGATGAGGCGGAGATTCTCGAGCGGAGCGTCTCGAGTGCGTTCGGCGGGTTCCTTCGTGCGCAGGTCATCCTGGCCGGCCTGCAGGCGGCCCTCGCACTCGTCGTCGTGCTCGTGGCTGGCGTCCCATACGGGTTCCTGATCGTGGCGATCTCGGCGCTCGCCATGCTGATCCCGTTCTTCGGGCCGCCGCTGGCACTCGTCCCGCCCATCCTGGGCACGGCGGTCTTCAGCCCCGGCGCGCTCCTGGTCGTCGCGCCCGTGCTGCTGGTGACCCAGACCGTCCTGGTCAACTACCTCCAGCCGCGTCTCATGCGCGACGCGCTCGGGATGCATCCGATCCTGGTCCTGATCGGCCTCCTCGTCGGCGCGCAGGTGGCCGGCCTGTGGGGGGCGCTGTTCGGCATCCCGGTCCTGGCCGTCCTGAACTTGTTCTTCAACTACGCCATCAACCTGCGCACGATCGACGAGACACCCACCGTCGAGGTGCGCGAGATGATCGAGGAGGTTCGCCGCGAGGAGCCGGAGGCCACGCACGAGGAGCTGGTGGCCATGGCGGCCGACCGGGTGGAAGAGTCGATCGCCAGCGACGCGAACGAATCGGCGTCGGACGTGCGGGAGGTCAGGGAGCAGGTGGAGGAGCGGGCCAAGCGGGCCTAGGCACCACGGTGCGCGTGGGTTTCGAGCACGTGGCGTGCCGGCCGCCGAGCCCGGTGGTCCGGGGTCGGCACCGTACTCGACGATCGATAAGTCACCCCCGGACCGGACCGATCGGCTACTGACCGCGCGCGGAGTGACGCCTACGGTGGTTGCGGGTGCCGAGCCACCCACCCGCATTCCTCGCCAGGAGACGCCGCATTGCCCGACAACGCACCCGAGAGACGTCCGACCCGCATCATCGCTCGGACCCTCGTCTTTGGAACCAGCGCTCTGCTGGCCGCCGGGCTCCTCGTGTGGAGCCCCGCAACGACGACCGGCTGGAACCAGGGAGCCGCCGAAGGAACGCTGTGGCAGCTCCTCAACGGGGCCCGCACCAACAACGGCATGGCGCCGCTCCAGCAGCATGGCACGCTCGTCGGCATCGCCCGATGGCGCAGCTCCGACATGCTCGACCTCAACTACTTCAGCCACACCATCCCCGGCTGCGGCTGCCTCGTCTACTCCTATTACGACTCGAACGGCCTCTCCTACGTGTGGGGTGGCGAGAACATCGGCTGGAACTCCGGCCTTGATGACGCCTCTTCGCCCGTCCGGGTGCACGAGAACTTCATGGCCTCCGCCGGGCACCGCGCCAACGTCCTGACCGCTGCGTTCACGCACGGCGCCGTCGGCGCCGCGGCGGCCGACAACCGCATGTTCCAGGGCTACGTGCAGAACACGCGCATGTACACCGAGCTGTTCCTGCAGGCGCCCGGTGGCGGTGCGCCGCCCCCCGCGCCGGCTCCCGCGCCTCCCCCGTCCGGTGGTGGCGGTGGTGGCGGTTGTGGCGGTGGTGGCGG
>JACCWY010000450.1 GCA_013697395.1 Chloroflexota bacterium
ATCCTCCGGCCCGCCCTTCTGCTCGTCCCCGACATCCCCGACGCGGTCGGCGGCAGCCTCTCCGGACGCTCACGCGGTGGTGTGAACGGTCGGTGCGAGGAGGCTGAGCACTGATGATCATGGACCGGCCATCACCGCTCAGCGGCGCTACGCACGCCCGCGACCACCCCGTCCTCGTCCGAGGCTCGCGGCACCTTCCCTCGTGTCGAACTCGCGCCCTTGACCGGTGGCGAGCGTGAAGAGGAGCCGCTTCTGCGGAGCCGCAGCGGCCCCAGGCTGAGCTAGCGCCGCTGAGCGGCGATCTGGCCGGCAACCACGCGAAAGCCCGTACCATCGTCAACGTTGACCGGGTGCAGGAACGAGGGGATTCAGCGCGTTGCGATCAGACCAGCTTGTGCTCGACCGCATAGAGGGCGGCCTGGGTGCGCGAGGCCAGCGCGAGCTTGCCCAGGATGTTCGAGACGTGCGTCCGGGCCGTGCGCTCGGTGATGCCCAATCCGTAGGCGATCTCCTTGTTCGACGCGCCCTTTGCGAGCTGCGACAGGACCTCCTTCTCGCGCGCGGTGAGGGGCTCGACAGGATCAGCTTCCTTCCGCTGGCGCAGGCGCTGGGCAAGCAGGCGGGAGACGGCCGGGTCGAGGTGCACCTCTCCGTGGTAGGCAGCCCGGATGGCCTGTGCCACCTCCTCGGCCTCGGCGTCCTTCAGCAGATAGCCTGACGCGCCGGCCTCGAGCGCGGTCGTGACCTTCTCCTCCTCGATGAAGCTCGTCACGGCGACGATCTCGATCTCGGGATGAGCCTGCTTGATGGTGGCGATGGCCTCGAGGCCGCCCATCTCCGGCATGAGCAGATCCATCAGGATCACGTCGGGAACCAGGCGATCGGCGGCGGCGACGCCCTCGCGTCCGTTCTCCGCCTCTCCGACCACGTCGAAGTCCTTGAGCAGCTCCAGGAAGGCGCGGAGGCCGCGCCGGACGACCGCGTGGTCGTCGACCAGCAGAACACGGATCGGTCCTTCTTCGTCAGTCACGCTCTCGATCCCCTGCGTCTCGGATTCTTCCGTTTGTGGCGCCTCGGCGGTTCGCGCGCGCGAAGTATGCGCCAGCGCGAAGACCCGCTCCGGGTCCGGCACGTCGCGCAGGCGCTGTGTGCCGAGGTCACGGAGCAGCGTCCCTTCCGGCACGGATCCGTTCAGCTCGTCGACGGTCGTACCGGACAGAAGCGTCTCGCCGCCACGGGCCAGGGCCTGGATCCTGGCCGCGCGAAACAGTGCTCGCCCGTAGTAGCGATCGTCGCGCACCTCGACGTCCCCGGTGACGAGGGCGATCCGGACGCGCATGCGGCCGATGACGCCCCAGTCGTGGTCGGCGATGGCCGTCTGCAGCCGATCCGCGGCGGCCACCGCCTGCGCCGCGTCCGGGAAGCTGGCATAGGCGCCGTCCCCGATCCGCTCGAACAGGCGGCCGCCGAGCTCGCGAGCGGTCGACGCCACCAGGTCGTGATACCGCGACAGCGCGGCTCCTGCGTGGGAACCGTGGCGCTCCGTCAGGCGTGTGCTGCCCTCGACGTCGGCGAACAGGAAGGTGAGATGCCTCGTCTCCGGATCAGCCTGGTCCACGGGCCAAGCATACCGACCGATGTCGACGAATGACGTACCGCCGCATGGGCCCATCAGCGCGCGCCCAGTCGCGACCGCCGGCCGTCGCGGCGGCGTTCGACGGATCCGATCATTGCGGTGATCAACCACGACCAGACAGAGACAAGGAGGCAGCACCGATGTTGGACGCTCGCGCAGCCGCGCTGGCAACCAGCGACGTCGCGTTCTTCTCGATGCCGCCGCGGCGGCCATCGCGTTCGGGACGGAGGCCCGGAGCGGGCAGGGCCACGGCCCGACGCCTGGTCCGTGCCATCCGCCGCGAACTGGCTCGCGCGGCGGAGGAGGCGGGCACGCCCGGGCTGCCGCGAATCACCAGGTACCCGTACTGAGCCGATCAACCGTCGAATCGCAGGGGGACAATGGTGCCCGGGCCGGGCGTGGTCCGGGCATCCTGCGTGCTCGGAAGCGGATAGCACACCGGCGGGCGACCTCGCGGGATTATTCTCCGCAGGTGACGCGACCGACCATCACCGGCACCCCGGACGCCGTTCCGACCGTCGCGCTGGATGAGCTGCTCGAGAGCGGCGACCTCGACCTGCTCGATCGGTGGATGGACCAGGCTGACGTCGTCGAGATCGCGGAAGAGCTGTCGCGCCTGTCGCGCGAGCAGCGCGCGGTCCCCTTCCGGCTCCTCCGCAAGGACCGAGCGCTCGAGGTCTTCGAGCTGCTCGACCCATCGCTCCAGCAGGAGCTGCTCGAGGGCCTGCGCGAGACGAACGTGCGTCAGCTGTTCGAGGAGATGGACCCCGACGACCGAGCACGGCTGACCGAGGAGATGCCGGCCAAGGTCGCCCGGCGTCTGCTGGCGGGCCTGTCGCCGAACGAGCGTCGCCTGACCTCGACGCTCCTCGGCTACCCGGAAGACTCGGCCGGGCGCCTCATGTCGCCCGAGGTGGCCAGCCTGCGGGCCGGCATGACTGCCCGCCAGGCGCTCGATCGGCTGCGGCAGATCGGCCGATCTGCCGAGACGATCTACGCGCTGCCCGTCACCGACGACCATCGGCGCCTGGTCGGGGCGCTGGGCCTCCGAGACCTGGTCCTGGCCGATCCTGACACCGCGGTCGGCGAGCTGATGGACACCGAGGTGTTCTCGGCCCGGGTCGACGCCGACCAGGAGGAGGCTGCGCGCCTCATCCGCGAGGCGGACCTGCTGGCGCTGCCGATCGTCGACACCGAGGACCGGCTGGTCGGCATCGTCACGTTCGACGACGCGATGGAGGTCCTGGAGGAGGAGGAGACAGAGGACCGCGCTCGGGCCGGTGGCGCCGAGCCGCTGGGCCGGCCATATATGGCGACCTCCGTCCTGCGCATCGCCCGCTCGAGAGTGGTCTGGCTGCTCTTCCTGATCGTGGCGGCCACGCTGACCGTCAACGTGCTGCAGGTGTTCGCCGGCACACTGGACCGGGTGGTCAAGCTGGCCCTCTTCATTCCGCTGATCATCGGCACCGGCGGCAACACCGGCGCGCAGGCTGCGACGACGGTGACGCGCGCGCTTGCGGTGGGCGAGGTCCGATTCGACGACCTGTGGGTGGTCATCCTGCGCGAGGCACGGGTCGGCCTGCTGCTCGGCGGGGTCCTGGGCCTGCTGGCGCTGGGTCCCGCGTCCCTCTACGTGGGGAGCGGCGAGATCGGCCTGGTCGTGAGCCTCACCCTCATCACGGTCTGCACCCTGGCCGCCTTCGTTGGCGCGCTCCTGCCGCTCGTGGCGCGCCGGATCGGCGTGGACCCCGCGGTCATGAGCGCGCCCTTCATCACGACGCTGGTGGACGCCTCGGGGCTGGTCCTCTACTTCCTGATCGCGCGGGCGGTGCTCGGCGTGTGAACGCCCCAAAGCGCTGCCCCTGGGCCGGAGAGGATCCGCTCTACCTCGCGTACCACGACACCGAATGGGGCGTGCCAGTCCTCGATCCGCATCGGCTCTTCGAGCTGCTCTGCCTCGAGGGAGCGCAGGCTGGACTGGCCTGGATCACGATCCTCCGCAGGCGCGAGGGCTACCGCGCGGCATTCGACGGCTTCGACGCGCGGCGCATGGCCGAATACACCGATGCCGACCGCGACCGGCTCATGGCCGACGCGGGCATCGTCCGCAATCGGTCCAAGATCGCTGCCTTCATCGGGAATGCCCGAGCGTGGCTCGGCGTCGAGGATCCGGTGCGCCTTCTCTGGTCGTTCGTCGGCGGTGCACCGATCCAGAACCAGTGGCTCACGATGGAGGACGTGCCGGCCACGACGGATGCGTCGCACGCCATGTCGAAGGCGCTTCGCGTGCTGGGGTTCCGATTCGTGGGCCCCACCATCTGCTATGCGCTCATGCAGTCCGCCGGCCTGGTGAACGACCACCTCGTCGATTGCTTCCGCTACGGGCAGGTGACCGGTGGCGGCCCGGCCCCCCGATGCTGGCATGGTGCGTGCTGATCCGCAGTCCAAAACCGTGCCTAGTTCGCAATGACCGCGCTCGAGCTGATCAGCCTGGTCACACAGGTGTTGTTCACCGGCCTGTTCGTGGCCGTCCTCTGGCACGCCCTGCGACAGCCGACGCGCGCACGGCTCGACACGGTCCTTCTGTTCGGCTCGATCGCGCTGGTGGTGGTTCTCTCGCGCGTGCTGCAGCTCCTGAGCATGAGCGATGCGGAATGGGCCGGCGGCCTCCTGCTCCTGTTCCTCAACGTCGGGCCATACGCCATGATCCGGCTCGTCGACGACTTCAGCGGCACGGCGCGCTGGGTCCAGATCGCGGGGGCGGCGGCGTTCGTCCTCATTGCGGTCCTCGGCCTGATCAGCTTCCGGACGGCCCCCGTCGTCATCGAGGTCGCCAGCCTGGTCTGGTTCATCGCCGTCGGCGGTTACGCCGCGATTGCGTTCGCGCGCTCCGCACGCAGCTCGCGCGGGATCACCCGACGGCGCATGGTGGCGGTGGCGACCGGCGCAGGGCTGTTCATCGTCGCCATCGTCGTCGCGTTCGTCGGCGCCCTCGTCCCGAGCGTGGCCGGGGTGCTCGGCGTCCTGACCCAGCTGACCGCCCTCGCCGCCGTGATCGCGTTCTTCCTCGGCTTCGCGCCACCAACGTGGGTCCGCCACGCCTGGCGGGAGCCGGACCTGCGGAGATTCCTCGAGCGCTCCATTCACCTGACCGGCCTGGCCGACGACCGCGAGGCCATCGCTGAGCTCCAGCGTGCGGTCGCCGATGCGTTCGGGGCTTCCGGCTCGGCGATCGGCATCGCGGATCCCCAGCGGCCCGTGCTGCGTCATCTCGACCGCGACGGGGAGTGGGTGGAGTATCCGAATGATGCCTTCATCGGCGGGAGGGCATTCACCGCCCAGCGGCGGCTGGTCGCGATGGACGCGCCCGGCGCGGACCCGGACCACGCCGACGTGTACGCGCGCACGAGCGCCAACACGGTGATCGCCGCACCGGTGAGCGCCGAGGGCCGCCGGATGGGTGTCCTGACCGTCTATGCCGATCGAGCCCCGATCTTCGTCGAGGACGACATGTGGCTGCTGGAGCTCCTCGCCGACCAGACGGCCGTCCTGTTGGAAGCGCGGGCGCTGACTACGCAGGCCGGCGAGCTTCGCGGCAGGGAGGAGGCGGCCCGCCTCAAGGAGGAGTTCCTGTCAGCGGCCGCGCACGACCTGCGGACGCCGCTGACCGTGGTGCTCGGCCAGGCCGAGCTCATCGAGCGTCGCCTGCTGCGCGATCCGGCCGCGTCGATCGATCCTGCCGGCATCAGCCGCATGGCCCGCGAGGCGCGGCACCTGCGCGATCTCGTCTCGGAGCTGCTCGACGCGCAGCGCCTGGAGCAGGGGTTGACGGTGATGGACCGCGCTCCGGCCGACCTCGGTGCCATCGTCGAGACAGTGCGCGCGCGCCACGTCGAGCACGGCGTGCCCCTGCTGCGCGGACGACAAGCCGCCCGCGATGCGGGTCTGGCAGGATGAGCGCGAGGCCCGGATCGCCGTCGTCGACCACGGAGCCGGAGTGCCGTTGGCCGATCGCGAGCGCATCTTTGAGCGCTTCTACCGCGCGCCGAACGCGCAGAGCATCACCGACACCGGTATGGGCCTGGGCCTCTACATCTGCCGCCGCATCGTGGAGGAGCATGGCGGGCGCATCTGGGCCGAGGCGACCCCGAGCGGCGGTGCCACGTTCGTGTTCTCGATTCCCCTCGAGCCCGACGCGGCCGCAGAGTCGCACGGGTCCGAGCGGCCCATGGCCGACCTACCGTCCTGGTCGCCAACGGCAGTCACCGAGGCTGCCGCCGATGCCTGACGTGCGGGTTCTCGTGGTCGATGACGAGGCGGACATCCGGGCCACCGTATCGGCGATGCTCGAGATCGAGGGCTACGACGTCGACGAGGCGGCCAACGGGGCCGATGCGCTCCACGCCATCGAGCTGCGCGCGCCCGACCTGATCCTGCTCGACATGCGGATGCCCGTCCTCGACGGGTGGGGGTTCGCGTCCGAGCTGCGGCGGCGCGGGAATCGCACGCCGATCGTGGTCATGACCGCGGCGCGCGACGCCGCGCGCTGGGCTGGCGAGATCGCGGCGGCTGCCTTCGTCGCCAAGCCCTTCGGGATAGACGATCTCATCACCGCCGTCGAACGCGCGAGGCCCGCACTGTAGGCGGTTCGCGCCTCAGGAAGCCAGGGTGCCGGCGTCCCAGCCGTGCCCGCCGTAGCCGAGGAAGCGCGTCGGACGCAGGACGATGGGCTGGGAGTAGACCTCTGCGTAGCGCTGGACGGTCAACCCGGCCCGGCGCAGGAGCTCGCGATACTTGGCGCCGAATCCGGTGGGCATGACGGCGGAGGCTGGCGTGCTCGGCAGCTCCGCGGTTGCCTCGATCAGCTCGACCTCGAAGTCCGGGCCGGGTGTGCCGACCGCCAGCATCACGAACGGCTGGTCGCGGAGGTTGCCTACCTTGCGGGCGTTGGGCTTGCTGAATGCCACGATGCGCTTGCCGTCCCAGTGGAACCAGACGGGCACCAGGTGAGGGCGCCCGTCGGGCCGGACCGAGCTCAGCCACACGACGGCATCGGTCCGCAGGGCCTGCTCGGCATGCGGGCGGCACCGGGCGGACCGGTCCCCCGTGTCGTAGGCGGTGGCGGCGGCGGTCAGTGAGCCTGTCATTCACCGAGTTTCGCGCTGGCGGGGCGCCAGCTCCACGGCGGGACGCCGCAGCCGCACTCGGACATTCGCCGAGCATCCGACCCGGCCGGATGACGTAGCCGCGACCCTATACTCGCCGCGCATGCCGCCAATCGCCAGCGTCGACGTTCCCGCCTCGAGCGCCAACCTCGGCAGCGGGTTCGACTGCTTCGCGGCGGCACTTTCGCTCAAGCTGCGCGCCGAGCTGTGGCACGGCGACGAGGCCGGGATCGTGCTCAATGCCCGTGGTGAGGGTGCGCCGCGCGACGACGAGCCGCCGGACGACAACCTGCTCATCCGGGCCTTCCGCGAAGGGCTTCGCACCTCCGCCGCTCCCGGTGGCGCGTCGTGGCGGATCGACGTCTCGAGCATGATCCCCGCGGCCCGCGGGCTCGGCAGCAGCGCCGCCGCCATCGTGGCCGGGGTCGTGCTCGGCGCGGCGGTCGGGCGTCGGCGGGTCGAGGCCGATGAGCTCCTGGCAATGGCGGCCGCCCTGGAGGGCCACCCGGACAACGTGGCCGCGGCCCTGTACGGCGGCTTCACGGTCGCCCTCGCGGATGACGGCGCCGTAACGCTGCGCCGCTTTCGTGTCCCGGAGGCCTGGATCCCGGTCGCGTTCATCCCGCAGCACGAGAGCCGAACAAGTGACATGCGCGCAGCCCTTCCGGCGACGGTGACCCACGCCGCCGCAACGCGGCAGGCGGGCCGCAGCGCACTCCTGGCCACGGCCATCATGACCTCTGACGCCGGGCTTCTCCGCGCTGCGATGGCCGACGAGCTCCATCAGCCATTCCGGATGCCGATCCTCGCGGGCAGCCGCGAGCTGATGGACCTGGCCTACGAGCGCGGAGCCGCGGGGGCCTGCCTGTCCGGCGCCGGTCCCGCGGTCCTGGCGATCTGCGACTCACCGACCAGCGCCCACGCGGTCGAGAAGGCGTGGAACGCGGCGGGAGTCCCCGGCATGGCGACGCGCCTCCGCTTCGACACGACCGGCGCCAAGCTCGTCGCGGACTGACCCCCCGCGGGGCGTGCGACGCCCGTGCGCGTCGCAGCACCGCCGACCGGCGAGAACCGAGCCGTCGCTGAGCGGCGTACGCCCAACGCGACGGACGCCACGTGCGCCGCTACGATGCTCAGCGTCCATGAGCCTCGTGACGATCGCCGGCGTGGCCAAGAGCCATGCCGCGCAGCACCTGTTCCGCGATGTCGGCCTGATGATCAGCGCCGGGCGCCGCGTCGCGATCGTCGGTCCGAACGGCGCCGGCAAGACCACCATGCTCGAGCTGATCACCGGGGACCAGGAGCCCGACGCCGGCACGATCACCCGCGCCCGCGACGTCGTGATCGGCTACCTGCGCCAGGAGGTCGCCGAGAGCCACGGGCGCACGGTGCTGGCCGAGGTCCTCGCCGGCGCCGGAGAGGTGAGCGGCATCGAACGGCGGATGCGCCACATCGAGTCCGAGCTGGAGGAGGCCGCCGACGAGGAAGAGCTGCACGAGCTGATGGACGAGTACGGGCGGCTCCAGCATCGATTCGAGGCGCTCGGCGGGTATGGCCTCGGGGCCGAGGCACGGCGCATCCTGGCCGGCCTCGGGTTCGCCGATGCCGACATGGACCGCGACATGGGCGAGTTCAGCGGGGGCTGGATGATGCGCGTCGCGCTCGCGAGACTGCTGCTTCAGAATCCCGACGTCCTGCTGCTCGACGAGCCGACGAACCACCTCGACCTGGCATCGGTCGAATGGCTGACCGGATTCCTGGCCGTCTACGCCGGTGCCATCGTGCTCGTCAGCCACGATCGTGACTTCATCAACGAGGTCGCCAACCGGGTGGTGGAGCTGCACGACGGGCGGGCGACGGAGTACGTCGGCGACTACGCGGACTTCGTGGAGCAGCGCACCGAGCGCATGCTGCAGCTCGAGGCCGCCGCGAAGAACCAGCAGCGGAAGATCGCTCACACCCAGGCCTTCATCGACCGGTTCCGGTACAAGGCCTCCAAGGCTCGCCAGGTGCAGAGCCGCGTCAAGGCGCTCGAGCGGCTCGACCGGGTCGCATCCCCGGCTGCCCGGGCCAAGAGCGTCAAGTTCCGCTTTCCGGCGCCACCGCGCTCCGGCCGGACCGTCATCACCCTGACGGACATCGAGAAGCGGTACGACGACAACGTCGTCTACGACGGCGACCTGGACCTCCAGCTCGAGCGCGGGCAGAGGGTGGCGCTCATCGGCCCCAACGGCGCGGGCAAATCGACACTGCTCAAGATCCTGGCCGGCGTGCTCGAGGTCGAGGGCGGCACGCGTGAGCTCGGGAGCAACGTGCGCGTCGCCTATTTCGCACAGCACCAGATCGAGGCGCTCAACCCGGACAACACGGTGTTCAACGAGCTGAACGACGCGGCGCCGATGATGAGCACGACCGACATGCGCAAGCTGCTCGGCGCGTTCCTGTTCAGCGGCCAGGCAGTCGAGAAGCAGGTGGGCATCCTGTCGGGGGGCGAGCAGACGCGGCTGGCGCTCGCCAAGCTCCTCGCCGATCCGGCCAACCTGCTGTGCCTCGACGAGCCGACCAACCATCTCGATATCCAGTCGCGCGACGTCCTCGAGGACGCGCTCAACGCCTTCCCCGGCACGATCGTGCTGATCACCCACGACCGCTACCTGATCCGCAGCGTCGCGAACGTGATCGTCGAGGTCAACGACGGCAGGGCCACTGTCTACCCAGGCGACTTCGAGTACTACGCCGCAAAGCGTGGGGTCGACATCGAGACCCGCGGGGCGGTCGAGGGCACGCGATCGACGCCTCGGGGCGTTGTGGCCAAGGAGGCGAGGCCACGTCAATCGGCGCGGGCTGCGGCCGAGCGCAAACGACGCGAGGCGGAGGAGCGCAACGCCCGCCATCGCCTCACGCGCGGCCTGCGGCCGGCGCTCGAGAGCACACGGGCGGGCCTTGCAGCCGCCCAGTCGGAGCTGTCGGAGACCGCCGAGCGCCTGGCGGATCCATCCGTCTACGCCGATGGAGGGCTCGTGCGCGCCCTGGTCGAGCGCCACAACGCCGCCCGCGATCGGATCGACGCGCTCGGCGCCGAGGAGCGGCGCCTGGCTGCCGAGATCGAGGCCGCGGAGGCACGTGACGCCGTCGGCGCCGCACCATGAGCTTCGAGCGCCGCTAATCGCCGATGTGCCGACCTTCGAGCCTGATGCGTGACGCGACGCGAGGCTGAGCGTTCAGGCGGGCTGCTCGGAGCCGGCCTCATCACCCTGGCGGCGGTCTGCTTCGGCACGCTCGGTCCGATCACCCGCTTCGCCGATGACGCCGGGGTGGGTTCGCTTGCGATCGTGGCCTGGCGCGCCGGCCTGGGTGCGACCGCCGTGCTGGTGCTGCTGGTTGTGCTGCGCCGCGTCGCCGGCCGACGGAGGCACCACCTGCGAGACGTACCGCCACGCGAGCGTGCCTTCATCCTCGCCGGAGGCATGGCCAACCTCGTCCTCAACCTGGCCATGTTCATCGCCTTCGTGCGGATCGAGATCGGCCTCTCGCTGCTGGTCTTCTACTGCTACCCGGCGATCGTGGCGGGTACCTCGGTCCTCGCGTTCGGCGAGCGGCTCGGCGCCCTCCGCTGGTCGGCGCTCGGGGTGTCGATCTTCGGTCTGGCGCTCACGCTCACCGGCTCAGGCGGTCTCGGGGAGCTCGACGCGCTCGGGATCGGCCTGTCCTTCCTGGGTGCCTTCACGCAGGCCTTCTACGTCCTCGCCGCGCGGCACGGGTTCCCCGGGATCCCGCCGGTCGAGGCCGCGGCAACGACGATGGGCCTCGCCGGCGGCGGGTACGTCGCGATCGCCGCAGTCACCGGGCAGCTCGCCGGGCTGACCGCGCCACTGGCCTCGGCCCAGGCACTTCTGCCGGTCGTCCTGGCCGGGCTCGTCGGCGCTGCGATCCCGACGCTGTGCTTCATCACCGGCATCCGCCTCCTGGGACCGTCGCGCGCGGCCATCCTGGCGACCCTCGAGCCGGTCGTCGGCGTCGCCCTGGCGGCGTGGCTGCTCGGCGAGCAGCCGGCTCCGATCCAGCTCGCCGGCGGCGCCCTGATCCTGGCCGCGGCGGTCCTGCTC
>JACCWY010000456.1 GCA_013697395.1 Chloroflexota bacterium
CTCGCCGTCTCGACCAGGCGACCACCCGCGTCGTAGACGTAGGCAGTCAGGCCGGAGGCCCCTGCCTCGACCGTCGCCAGCCGCCGTTCCGTCGCCCAGCTGCGCAGCAGACCCTGGGTGCCGCCCGCACCGGCGAGCGTGAGGCGCTCGATCTCCGGCTGCAGAAGCACCGCATCCAGCCGCACGGGACGACCGTCACCCACATAGGCCGACTCGACCGCGATCGGGCCGGCAGCCAGCACGCGCTTGGAGCCGACGTTGCCGATATCGAGGTACCCGGAGGTCGGCGAGACGCCGGGCGCGCCGGCACCACCGTGCCAGAGGTGTCCCAACGGCACGTTGTCAAAGCGATGGCGCGTCCCGATCGCGCGAAGCGGAGCCTCCTGGCGATCGAAGACCGGCAGCAGCCGGTAGCGCCCCGCCTCCAGCAGCGTCGCCGTGAGCGTTACCCGGCCGCCGGGGCGCAGCTCGACGTACCCGCCGCCGCTCCACAGGCTCTCGCCGGTCCACGCGCTCGGTGGCGTCACGACCACCGCCTTGCCACGCAGAGCGCCAGCCTCGGCCTCGAGGAGGGTCCAGCTCAGCTGCCCGGTCCTGAGGTTGCGCGAAGTCGCGGCGGCTGCGACCTCGGGGCGTGCGTCGAGGGAAAGCATCGACAATAGCCCGTGAATCGTGCTTTCGGCGCCGCTGTTGCGGTTGACCCGTCCGTCCGCCTCCAGCCCGTCGAAGGTACGGCCCGTCGTCGGGTCGTACATCTGCACGCCGGAGCGGTTGTTGCCGAAATACCAGGCGGCCTGGATGCCCGCCAATTGGCGGAACCCGTCGAGACCGCTGGCGTCAGCCGTGCGCAGCAGGTTCTGCAGGGTGGCATCTGCGCCGTACGCGATCTGCGCCCGCTCGGCCGGCGCGGGCAACCAGCCCTGGTCGGCGCCGCCCTGCGCCAGCAGATGGGGCGTGAAGCTGGCCACCTCGGAGATGGCGGAGTCAACGAAGCGCTGCTCGCCGAGGATCGAACCTGCGGTGGCGAGGGCACCGGCCATCTGGTCGCCCCAGCCATGCCAGACCGATCGGGAGCCCGCCCACGGCAGGATCGCCCCGAACGGCCAGGTAGAGGCATCGGCCGAGAGGCGCATCTGCGCCAGGCCGTCGGCCAGCTGCTCCAGGTCCCGGCTGGCGCGAGCATCGGCGCTGGCTCGGACGTAGGCCGACAGCCCATACACTGCCTCTGAGCTGGCATCGGCGCCGTCCACGATCAGCCAGGCCGGGACCTGGGCACCGTCGAGGAGCCGATACGATCCGTAGCGGACGAGCACCTGCCGCTCCAGTGCATCGAGAGCCAGGCCCAAGCGCTCCTGGATGAAGGCCGCGAACGCCGGGTCGGCGTCAAGGAAGGCTTCGTACCCCTCGCCGAAGGCCCAGATGGCGCGCGCAAGCCAGTACGAAGCGCCCGAGTCGGACGGAGCCGGTGTTTCGGGCGGATCGGCGCTGTGGTTGAGCGTCCCGTCGGGCTGCATCCAGAGCACGAAGTTGCCGCGCTCGTCTCCCGGCGTCAGCGGGTCGTCGCTGACCGTCTGCATATAGGCGACGGTGCGGAGCAGGCCGTAGGCGGCGTCGCGGCTATGGTCGTCGCCAAACTGCTGCCAGTGGCGGATGTAGACGACCGCGGCGCGAGTCAGGTCATCGGTGTTGTAGGCGCCCTGGCCGTAGGTGTTCGTCTCGGGATCGAAGGTTCCACCCCCGATGCGGCGGTAGCCGCTCGGCTGGGTGACATCCGGCTCGGCATAGGTCCACAGGACCCGCAGGCTGGGCTCCTCCGCGAGGCGGTAGGTCGTGTGGCCGGCCTGCGACGGCGGCACGACCATGTCGCCCAGGAAGTCGAGATGATCGAGGTTGGTGAGCGGCGTCGGTGCTGCCCGCGCCGTCCCGGCAGAGGCGAGTCCAACCAGAAGCGAGAATGCGAAGAGCGCCGGCAGCGCGGCCGATGGCCGCAATGGACGTCGTGTGCCGACCGATCGGCCAGTCATATCATTTCTCCTCAGCTACAGAGGTTCGGGCTTGCGAGCGCGCCCAGGCCGCCCCCCGCCAGGGGCGTGGGAGGCCGTCTGCAATCGGACGCCTCATGGGCCAGGCTCGGTCCGGAACAGGCGAGCCACCCCGATCCGTGCGTCGGCCATTCCGTAATAGACGTCGTAGGCTGACGACGCGCTCTCGTCGAGCGGCTCGATGGCGGTGGGGAAGACGACATTGGGCACGGTCCCGATCAGCTCCTCGGGCAGCTCGGGCTCGAGGATCGGCTCCACAGAACGGGCCACCACGCGCGTGACGTCGGCTGAATCGAGGATGAGCACGCCAGCGCTGTAGCGCACGTCGGGCTGGGGCTCGAAGCCACGAGCCCGCTTCCCTGCGACACCGTGATGGACCACCAGCCAGCCTTCGGGAACGCGGACCGGAGGCGTGCCGCCACCGATCTTCACCGCCTCCCAGGGGTGTTCGGGGAGTGCGACCAACCGGTGGTGCTCGAAGCGGGTCAGCCCTCGAAGATCGTCATCGACGGCGGTGACCGGGACGAAACTGACCCAGATCCCGGGCCGGGGGTCGGCGAGCCCAGCCGGCAACGGTTCGCCCTCGCCGGGCCGAACCCACGAGAGGTCCCACATCGGCCGATGGAGCATGGCGTAGGCGAGCTGGCCGTTGGGGTCGGTCACCGGCTCGGGGAAGAACAGCGCGTCCTTGTTGGGGTACAGGTTCAGGTCGGTGGCCAGGGAGGCGTCGTATGCGAAGGAGACGGGCCCGAGCCGCCGCCAGGTCTCCAGGTCGTCTGAGGCGGCCAGGCCGATGCGCGGGCCGAGCGGCCCGAAGGCTGCGTAGGTCATGATCCAGCGGCCGAGCCGCGGCAGGTAGGTGATCCGCGGATCCTCGACCCCGCCCCCGCCGGCATGGCACTCCCATGCCTGCTCCGGCTCGAGCGCCACTCCAAGGCGCTCGACACCGGTCGGAACCCGCCTCTGGTCGACGACGACGCGCGCTCGGCCGATCCGGGAGACGTTGCCCTCCGCCACCAGACGCGGGAAGAGGAATACCTCGTTGCCGCGCCGGGCGGTCGCTGGATTGAGGACGCCCCACGCCTCGCGTGGATCGTCGGGGTC
>JACCWY010000457.1 GCA_013697395.1 Chloroflexota bacterium
GGATGAGCCTGCCGGTTGCGCTGCCCCTGCGTCGCTCGGCGAGGGACGCCGCGGCCTTCCTCGTCGCTCGCCCGGGCGCACGGCTCGACGCCGGTGAGATCCTGGCCGAGGACGATCGTGGGCGCCAGGTCCGCGTGCCGGAGGCGTGCATGCTGCTGGGCTACGACCTCGACGACGGCACCGCCATGGTGGCGCCGCTGAGTGGCAGCGAGCCGGTCCTCGGCCACGTGCGCGGCGAGGTCGTCAGCGTCGCGGCCGACGCGATCGAGCTGCGGGTGGCGGGAGCCCTTGTGACCGGCGTCGGTGGGAGCGGCAGCGCCGTGCACGGGGAGCTCCGGGTCGCCGTGCACGAGCCCGGCGACGAGCTGCGTGCCAGCGCGATTGACGTCGGCGCGACGGGACGGATCGTCGTCGGGGGCTCGCGTGCCTCGGCCGAGACGCTGACCCGGGCGAGGGCGATGGGGGTCGCCGGCATCGTGCTCGGTGGCGTGCTCGACAAGGAGCTGCGCGACTTCGAGGCGACCCAGCTTCGGCGTCGGGAGGTCGGCGGCGTGCGTGGGGACTTCGCGGTGCTCCTGCTGGAGGGCTACGGCAAGGTCGGGTTCGACCCCGGCCTGTTCGCGTGGTTCCGTGCCCATGATGGGCACCTCGCGAGCCTCTTCGGCGAGGAGGCGCGACTGTACGTGTACGAGGCCGGTCCGGCCCCCGCACGCCGCTCGTTGCCGCACCCGGGCGACCGGGTCATCGCCCATCGGCGCCCGCACGCCGGCCTGGGTGGCACCCTGCTGCGGGTCCTGGATCGGCTCCACGCCGCCGAGTCCGGCGTCGTCGGTCGCACCGGGCTGGTGCGATTCGAGGACGGCCGCACGGTCATGGTGCCGATGGCGAACCTGGAGGCGACGGAGCGCATCGACGCCTACTGACTCCCACGGCGGCCGGCGAGCCGCGCTTTCCTATACTGGCTGCATGGACCGAGCCACCGCACCGGCCGCATCGCCACGCGCGCGACTGAGCACCGGCCCCGACGCGACCCGCGAGATCGGACGCCGCATCGGCGCGGCAGCGGGTCCGGGAACCGTGCTCGCGTTGATCGGTCCGCTGGGCGCCGGTAAGACGCAGCTGGCCAAGGGGGTCGCCGACGGGCTCGGGGTCAGCGCGATCGTCAATAGCCCGACCTTCGTGCTCATGAACGAGCACCCCGGCCGGCTGCGGCTCTATCACATCGACGCGTACCGGCTGGACGATCCCGAGGAGGCGGTGGAGGCCGGCCTGCTCGACGAGCGGCAGGCGGACGGCGTGACCGTGGTCGAATGGGCCGACCGGCTCGACGGCTGGATGCCGGTCGAGCGCCTGGTCATCCGGCTGGACGCGCCGGCGGGGGCGCCGACGCACCGCACCCTGCGCTGGGAGGCCCACGGGCCGGCTCACGACCGGCTGGCGCGGGAGGCGCTCGCCGTCCCGTGATCGTTGCCCTCGACGCCGCCTCGACCGACCTGTCGGTCGCCATCTCCGCGCCCGACGGGACGCTGATCGCGCAGGAGACGTGGAGCAGCGCGCGGCGGCAGTCCGCGGAGCTCCTTCCGCGGCTGCTGGCGCTCCTCCACGGCGCCCGGCAACCGCTTGCCTCGATGACCGCCGTCGCCGTCGGGACCGGCCCGGGCTCCTTCACCGGGCTGCGAGTCGCGATGGCGGTCGCCAAGGGCCTGGCGGCCGGGCTCGGCAGGCCGATCGTCGGCGTCCCGAGCCTCCTCGCCTGGCTGGATGCCGAACCGGACGCTGCCTGCGCCGTTGCCCGCGCCGGGGCCCGCGAGGCGTACGTGCTCGTGCGCGGCGCCGACCGGCCGCGCATCGTCGACGGCGACGAGCTGGCCGCACTCCCACGCCCGATCGTGGCGGGATCGGACGTGGCAACGGCCTTCGGGCTCCAGGGTGGCATCGCACCTCGGGCCGCAGCCGCGATCGCCCGCCGTGGCGCCGTCCGGCTCGCGGCGGAGCCCGCCGGGGACGACCTGGCAACCCTGGAACCGATCTATGTGCGCGCGCCGCGCGGCGTGGCTGCGGAGAGCGGGGAGCGGGTCAGGTGGCTCTGACCGCGCGCGTCAGCGTCGACCCGATGCGCCTCGAGGACGTGGCGGCGGTGCACGAGATCGAGCGGCTCAGCTTCCAGACGCCGTGGCCGGCGCATGCGTTCGAGCAGGAGCTGAAGGGAAACCGCCTCGCGCGCTACCTGGTGGCGCGCGCGGGCGAGCGGGTCGTGGGCTTTGCCGGGATCTGGAGCATGGTCGACGACGCGCACGTCACGACGTTCGGAGTTCACCCTGACTGGCGACGGCAGGGGATCGGCCGCCACCTGCTCCTGAACCTCGCGGAGCTGTCGCTGGTCATCGGCGCGCGCCGAATGACGCTCGAGGTCCGCGCGTCCAACCATGCCGCCCAGGCGCTGTACCGGACCTTCGACTTCGACATCGTCGGCCACCGGCCCGGCTACTACACCGATGACGGCGAGGATGCCCTGATCATGACCACCCCCGAGCTCGACGGCCCGGCGATGCGCGGACGCATCGCCACCGAGCGGGCGCGGCTGGCCGGATGAGCGGGCCGCGCATCCTTGCGATCGAGTCGTCCTGCGACGAGACCGGCGTGGCAGTCGTGGTGGACGGGCGTCGCATCGAGGCGAACCAGGTGGCCACCCAGGTCGCGCTCCACGCCGCCACCGGCGGCATCGTGCCGGAGGTGGCGGCACGTCAGCAGCTGCGCTGGATCATCCCCACGCTCGAGGCCGCGCTGGCCGAGGCCGGCGCGGGCTGGGACGACATCGACGCGGTCGCCGTCACCTACGGCCCGGGTCTCATCGGCTCGCTGCTCGTGGGCGTCAACGTCGCCAAGGCGCTGGCCGTCGCGCACGATCTTCCGCTGGTCGGCGTCAATCACATCGAGGGACACATCTACGCGAACTGGCTGACCGATGTGGACGCCGGCGCACCGCTCCCGGGCGACCCGCCGTTTCCGCTCCTCTGCCTGGTCGTCAGCGGCGGGCACACCCAGCTCGTCCTGATGCACGACCACGGGCGGTACACGCTGCTGGGACAGACGATCGACGACGCGGCGGGCGAGGCCTTCGACAAGGTCGGCCGCCTGCTCGGGCTGCCGTATCCGGGTGGCCCCGCCATCAGTGCTGCGGCACACAACGCCGCGCCGGCGACCCGCTTCCCGCGCGCCCGCACGTCCGGCGCCTACGACTTCAGCTTCTCTGGGCTCAAGACCGCGGTCCTGCGCGAGGTGGAGGGCCACCGGGCGCGCAACGAGCCGATCCCGGTCGACGGGATCGCTGCCGCGTTCGAGGAGGCCGTGGTCGACGCCCTCGCCTCCAAGACCGTCGCCGCGGCCCTCGACCATGGCGTCGCCGCGGTGGCCATCGGGGGTGGCGTGGCCGCCAACCGGGCGCTCCGCGCGACGCTCGAGGAGCGGGTCACGCGGCACGGGGTGACGCTGCTCGTGCCGCCGCCGGCGTGGTGCACCGACAACGGCGCCATGATCGGCGCCGCGGCCGGATTTCGGTTCGCGGCCGGCGACCGCGCCGAGGCGAGCCTCGAGGCGATCCCGAACCTCGCGCTGCCCTGGCTGAGGACGTGAGCGATCCCCTCGCGCCGGACCGCCTCATCCCGCCAACGCCGGGCCAGCTGCGGCGCCTCATGGGATTCGAGCGGCTACGCCCGAGGAAGAGCCTGTCGCAGAACTTCCTCACGGATCCCGATGCCCTCGACGCCATCGTCGCAGCCGCGGAGCTCGTACCGGGCGACAACGTCGTCGAGGTCGGCCCCGGCCTCGGAGTCCTCACCCGCCGCCTCCTGGCGGGCGGCGCGTCCGTCACCGCCGTCGAGCTGGACCCCCGGCTGGCGGAGTACCTGCGCCGTGAGCTGTACGGGGTTCACGGCTTCGAGCTGATCGAGGCCGATGCGCTCGGCCTGCACGCTCGCGACCTGTTCCCGGGGGAGCCGATCAAGGTCGTGGCGAACATCCCCTACCACATCACCAGCCCGCTGCTCCATGCCTTCCTCGAGGGCGATCGGCCACCGGAGCTGACCGTCCTGCTGGTCCAGCTGGAGGTCGCCGAGCGCGTCGCCGCACCGCCCGGCCGGATGAGCTACCTGTCCGTCTTCGCGCAGAACGTGGCCACCGCCGAGATCGTGGCACGCGTCCCGGCCGGCGCATTCGAGCCGACGCCGGCGGTGGACTCGGCCGTGCTGCGCCTGCGGCGGCGCGAGGCACCGGCCATCGCGCCGGGCCCGGCACGAGAGCCGTTCTACCGGGTCGTGCAGGCTGGCTTTCGGCAACGGCGCAAGCAGGTGCACAACGGCCTGTCCCGCGAGCTCCCGGTCGACCGCACCGTCGTCGCAGAGG
>JACCWY010000463.1 GCA_013697395.1 Chloroflexota bacterium
TGCCGATCAAGCCCCTTTGTCCACGAACATCGCAGGCTGCACGCCGGTTATCCACTCGCTTCCCACGACGGCTCTGCCGCCAGGTCAAGCGGGCGGCTGTCGGTGAGATAGCCGTCCGGCCGCACGAGCCAGCTCCTTTCGTCGCCGTAGACGGATCCGCGGCCGACGACCACGGTTGGCAGGCCGAGCTCGATCGGTTGCGGGACGACCGCGACGTAGCGATCGCCGATCCGGTCCCGCAGCCGGCCTCCACCCGGCAGCAGGACGTCGGGTGCAACGCTGCCATGCCGCAGCGGCGAGTCACCCGCGGGTCCGGCCGACACGATGGACGACGAGGCATAGGTCGCCGGCTCGGCCAACCGACCGGAGTCGACGCGCCGCCGGAACCACGTGAAGCGGGGCGCAAGGCGCAGGACGAGGTCGCGCCAGGTTCGGCGCAGCGGACCGCGGGGCGCCATGAACCGCATCGTCGCATTCGTTGCCGCCAGGTTGTCGAGCGCCGCAGGCCGCCGTTCGGCGTCGTACGTGTCGAGGAGCGTGACCGGCGCATCGCCGCGCAGCACGAGCGCGAGCTTCCACGCCAGGTTCTCGGCGTCGGCGACGCCGGAGTTGAGGCCCCGCGCGCCGAACGGCGCCATGACGTGCGCCGCGTCGCCGGCAAGGAAGATGCGGCCGGCGCGGAACGCATCGGCGATGCGCTGGCTGAATCGGTACCCGCTCAGCCACACGAGCTCGTAGGGCTCCCCCTCCCCGATGACCGCGCGGATGCGGCGGTCGAGCCGGCCGTTCGCGCGCTCGGCCTCGGCATCGGTCTCGGGCGGGACCTGCCAGTCGATTCGCCACACGCCGTCGGGCTGAGGGTGGATCAGCACCTGCCGTCCGGGGTTCCACGGCGGGTCGAAGTGGAAGTGCCGCTCCTCCGCGAAGGGAAGCTCGGCGCGGATGTCGGCGATGAGGAAGCGGTCGTCGAACGTGTGGCCGTCGAAGCCCATCCCGATGGCGTGGCGGACGGCCGAATGCGCTCCATCGGTGCCGACCAGGAAGCTCGACCGATGCCGCGTCTCGCCAAGTTCGGTGGCGAACGTGGCGCTCACGCCGTCCGGGTCCTGCTCCGCGCCGATGAGCCGGTGGCCGGACCTGGTCGTCACGCCGAGGCTCGCAGCACGCTCCACCAGCCGCGCCTCCACCTCCGACTGGCTGATGTTGACGAATGGCGGGAAGTGCGCGTCGGTCGCTCCGGGCAGCTCGACGCTGAAGAGCTCGCGCCCGCGGAAGTAGGTACGGCCGATGCGCCACTGGATGCCGCGCTCCGCCACAGCATCGCCGATGCCGAGGCGTGCCCAGATCTCGAGCGTCTCGCGCTGCATGCAGATGGCGCGCGAGCCGACTCGCTCGGGCGCGTCGCTCGCCTCGAACAAGGTGACGCTGGCGCCGCGCTGGGCCAACCGAGCGGCAAGCGTGAGTCCGACCGCCCCCGCGCCGACGACCGCGACATCGGTCATCGGTCCGGTCATGGGTTCAGTCCTGGAGGGCGTTCCAGACCTCGCGGTCACGCTCCGCGGTCCAGATGCGCGGGTGGTCGATTCCGTCGAGCTCGTCCCAGGTGCGCTGGACGTTGAACGGCATCGTGTGCTCGAAGATCGGAAAGCCGGCGTAGCGAGGCGCGAGCTCGGCGTGGACCCGCTCGAAGGCTTCCCTGAGCGTCCCGCCGGTGTCCCGCGTTGCGCGCGTGCCCTCGAGCGTCGTGCGCAGGAAGGCACGCGTGTCCTCGATGGCAGCCCCCACGGCGCGGCCGCTCACCACCGGGCCTCGACCGCCCACCAGCTTGCGTGCCCCGAGCGCGGCGACGTTGTCGAGCGTGGTGGTCGACCAGTCGGCCACGTGCGAGTCGCCCATGTACGGCGCAGCCTGCGCCTCGACCAGGTCGCCGGCGAAAAGGATCCCCTCGTCAGGCAGCCACACGACGATGTCGCCGCTCGTATGGCCGCGGCCGAGGTGGCGGAGCTCGACGATCCGATCGCCCAGGTCCAGGCTGAGGACATCCTCGAACGTGTCAGTCGGGTGCGTCAGGCCCGGGATCGTCTCCGCCCCGGCGAAGAGCCGCGGCATGCGACCCTGCTCGCTCGCCCAGTCGGCCTCGCCGCGCTCCTCGATGAGGGCCTTCGTGTTCGCATGCGCGACGATCCGGCGCGCGCCGAACGCGCTGGCGCCGAGCGTCCGGACAGCGTGGTAGTGCGTCAGGACCAGGTCGCCGAAGGGCTTGTCGCTGACGCGATCGCGGATCACGTCGATCCACTGCTGCGCCATGTAGGGGGTGGCGCGGGCCTCGATGGCGAGGATGGCATCGGTCCCGACGATGGCGCCGACGTTCGGGTCGCCCTGCGCGGTGTAGGCGAGGACGCCGGTGGCGAGCTCCTCGAGCGTGGCCTCCTTGGCCGCCAGATCCGCCGACGAGGCAAAGGGCTTCGGCATCGGTCGAATGATAAGCGGGCGGTAAGGGGCCGATAAGCGGCGAACGATCATGATCGTCGGATGGAGCCCTCGCCAGCTCGGAAGCCAGTCATACGGATGCCCTGGGATACGAAGCCACCGTGGGAACGCGACGAGCTCACGTCAGACGACGCGCGTGACAACGTGCTCCACGGTGTCACGCGTCGCACGGGGCTGCCGCCGGGCGTGCCCGGGCCGATTCGCGACCCGCGCCTGATCAATGTCACCTTCCGCGTCGACGACCTGACCCTCAACTACGCGCGTGGCCGCGCCGTCGTCGAGGGCACCTCGATCAACGCGCTCGTCTGTCGACTGCTCGAGGACTACTCCGGCTACGCCCGCCCGCCGGGTCGGGAGATCAGCCGGCGGATCCCGATGTTCCGCGAGCGGCGGATCCGACCCATTGAGGGAGTCGATGACCTCTGACCGTCACCGCCTGCACGTTTGCACTTGCCAACGTGGCGCACGTTGTCACGCCAGGGGCGTGATAGCCGCGGCGACTGCCCTCGAAGCCTCCTATAGCCGAGGTAGCTCCACGACTCGCGCCTCGACGATCCCGTCAGCATCTCGAATCCGCCCGAGCACCGGCTCGTCCAGGGGATCGTCCACGGATACGAACATCATCGCCTGACCCCGCTCCGACAGGCGGGAGAGCTCGAGAGACGAGATGTTGATGCCAGCCTCCGCGAGGATGGTGCCGACGGCACCGACGATGCCCGGACGGTCGTGGTGGCGCGTGACGAGCATGAGCCCGGCCAGCTCTGCATCGATGGCGAACCCGTTCAACCCGGCGAGGTGCGGTCGCCCATGTGCGGTCGAGCCGGCCAGGGTGAGGGTCGGCGGGCCATCCGAGGGCCCAACCGCGAGCTCGACGAGCGAGGCCCACGGCTCGGACGACGCCGTCCTCGTCTCGCGCACGGTCAGCCCGCGCTCGTGGGCGACGAGATCCGCGTTGACGGCGTTGACGCGCTGGTCGGTGACGGCCTCGAGGATGCCTGCCACTGCGGCGGTGCGAATCGGCGCGCACTCCCCCGCCGCGATCTCGCCGGCGTAGGTCAACCCGAGGGAGTCGAAGGCGCCCGGCACCAGCTGGCGCGCGAGGATGGCGAGCCGTCGACCGAGCTCGACATAGGGACGAAGACGAGGCGCGGTGTCGGGCCCCACCGCCGGCGCGTTCACGGCATATGGTGGCGTCACTCCGCCCAGCGCCATCAGCACCTGCTCGGCCATCTCGACGGCGACGCGGTCCTGCGCCTCTGCGGTCGATGCACCCAGGTGTGGCGTCAGGACGACGTTCGGCGCACCGCGGAGCGGGTTGTCGGCGGCCATCGGCTCCGTGGAGTACACGTCCACCGCCGCCCCGGCCAGCTGCCCGGAGACGAGCGCAGCGGCGAGCGCTGCCTCGTCGACGATGCCGCCGCGGGCGACGTTGAGGACGAATGCGCCCGGCTTCGTCGCCTCCAGCTGCGCACGGCCGAGCATGCCGCGCGTGTGGGAGGTGAGCGGCGTATGCACGCTGATGACGTCGGACCGATGGAGCAGCTCCGCCATCCCGACGAGCTTTGCACCGAATTCCGACGCCTGCTCCTCGGTCAGGTACGGATCGCTCGTGATGACGCGCATCTCGAAGCCTGCCGCACGCCGGGCGACCGCCTTGCCGATCTTGCCGAGGCCGACGAGCCCGAGCGTCTTGCCGCGCAGCTCGCGGCCGGTGTATCGACCGCGCTCCCACTCGCCGGCCCGCACGGACGCGTCGGCCGTCGGCACGTGGCGGAGGAGTGCCAGCATCAGGGCCATGGTGTGCTCGGCGGCGGCGATCGTGTTGCCGGTCGGGGCGTTGACGACCATCACGCCCGCCCGGGTTGCGGCCTCGACGTCGATACGATCGATGCCGACGCTCGCCACGCCGATCACGCTCAACCGCGGCGCCGCGGCCGAAAGGAGCTCCGCGTCGACACGGGTCTGCGAGCGGACGACCAGCGCGTCCCAGCCGCCGCCCTCGCCCAGCAGCCCGAGCAGCGCGTCACGACCGAGCCCTGACCTGAGCTCGGCCTCGTGCGCTGCGGCGAGGAGATCGACGCCGGCCTGGGCGACCGGCTCGACCACGAGGATGCGCGCCATCGGTAGCCGCGAGTCTAGCCGTGTGTGATCCGAGTTGATTGTGGGTCGCGGTGTGCCGTAGAGTGGCGCGAGCCTTCACGCGGGCACGCGCGAATGTCAGCACCGGGTGGGAGAACGGCGAACCGATGATCAGACGGCACCTCATGGCCCTGCGGGTCGCCCTCATGCTCGGCGACGGCCTGAGCGCGGTGCTGGTCTTCCTGGGAGTGTCGTTCCTGCGCTTCCGTGACGGCGACCCGACGGCGCTCTGGCGCGACTTCGGGATCGACATCCGGCTCGCCGCGGTGCTCTTCGCCCTCACCTGGGTCGCGACGCTTTGGGCGATGGGGCTCTACCGCCTGAGCGTCCGATGGCGGTTGTGGACCGAGCTGCGTGACATCGGGCGCACCGCACTTGTCGTCGTGGCCATCACCCTGTCGACCCTCTTCATCGTCAAGCAGGAGGATGTCAGCCGGCTCTTCCTGGCGCTCCTGTTCGTCGCGCAGCCGGCCGTCACGCTGACGTCACGCGTCCTCCTGCGCTTCGCGTTCGAGGCGATCCGGCGCCACGGGCACGACGCGCGGTTCATGCTGATCGCAGGAACGGGTCGTCTTGCGCAGGACTTCGCCGACCGGGTCGAGAGCCACCCTGGGCTCGGGATGCAGATCATCGGCCACCTCTCCGCGCCGGGCGAGAAGCGGCGTGTCGTCACCAGGCCGATCCTCGGAACCGTGGAAGACATCGAGGAGATCCTCCACTCCCAGGTCGTCGACGAGGTCGCCGTGTGCCTGCCACCGACCGCGATCCGCTATCTCGAGCCGATCACCGGGCTGGCGGCCGGCGAGGGCAAGACGGTCCGGATCCCGGTCGATCCCGTCGAAGTGATCCTGCCGAGCGCGTACCAGGAGGAGTTCGACGGGTTCCTGGTGCGGTCCCTGATCCACGATGGGCAACGGGAGGCGGGCCTCGTCGCGAAGCGCCTGCTCGACATCGTCGGCTCCGGCCTGGGGCTCGTGCTGCTCAGCCCGCTCCTGCTGGCGACGGCACTCGTGATGCTCGTGCGGGAAGGCTCCCCGATCCTGTTCCGGCAGGAGCGCGTCGGCCTGCACGGCCGGCCCTTTACGATCTACAAGTTCCGCACGATGGTTCCCGGCGCCGAGGAGCAGCTCGACGAAGTCCAGCACCTCAACGAGCGGAGCGGCGTGACGTTCAAGGCAAGGAACGATCCGCGCGTCACTCCGTTCGGACAGTGGCTGCGCAAGACCTCGATCGACGAGCTGCCGCAGCTGTGGAACGTGCTGACGGGCTCGATGAGCCTGGTCGGGCCACGTCCGCCCCTCCCGAACGAGGTGGCGGAGTACGACGTCTGGCACCGGCGACGACTGAGCATGAAGCCGGGCATCACGGGCCTCTGGCAGGTCGAAGCGCGCCACGAGCCCGACTTCGATCGATGGGTGGAGCACGACCTGATCTACATCGATGGCTGGTCCATGTGGCTCGACCTGAAGATCCTGGCCAAGACGCTGCCAGCCCTGCTCGCCCACGGCGGCCACTGAGGGCGGCCCGAATCGGATCGTGGGACGGGCCTTTCACGGGCGGGCTAGCATGGCGCCGACCGAGCGTCGAACCGAGCGTCGAACCGAGCGCCGAACCGAGGGCCGAACCGACCCAGATGCAGGACACGCAGTCATACCGACGGCCGACCCGGGCCGAGGCTGACCTCGCCGCGCGCGGGGCGCCGGGGGGAAGGCGGCGACGGCGTTCCGGCTGGCGGCGCCGAATCGGGCTCCTCGTGCTCCTCGTGTTCGTCGTCGTCGTCGCCGGTGGCGTGCTGGTCTGGCAGCGGGCCGTCGCCTTCAACGACGCGGTCTCCACCGAGCCGGCCCTCTCGATGCGTCTCTTCGGGCCGTTGAGCGGCGGCGATCGCGTGAACATCCTCCTGCTGGGGTACAGCGACGAGTCTCGCGAGGGCGCCTTCCTGTCCGACTCGATGAACGTCGTCAGCATCGACCGTGCGACGGACACGACGACGATGATCCCCATCCCGCGTGACCTGTGGGTCGAGGGCGTGCCCGAGGTCCCACAGAACATGAAGGCTAACGAGGCATTTCGGATCGGGACCTATGAGGCCGGGCTCGAGTACGGCGCCGAGCTCGCGTCGAAGGCTGTCTCGCGCATCACCGGGCTCGAGATCCACGGGTGGATCACCCTGGATTTCCAGGGGTTCGAGGCCATGGTGGACGCGCTCGACGGGATCACCCTGGACAACCCGACCGCCTTCTCCTACACATGGGACGAAGGCAGCTACTTCACCGGCGACTTCCCGTCCTCGTTCGCGGCGGGCGCACTGCAACTCGACGGCCGGCAGGCGCTCGATTATGCCCGCAGCCGATACACCAGCGTGGTGACCGAGTCGAGCGACTTCGCCCGACTCGTGCGCCAGCAGCGCGTGCTCCAGGCCATTCGCAAGGAGGTCGTTGGATGGCAGGCGCTTCCGCGCGGGCTCGCCGTCTCGGAATCCCTGGCCGGCCACCTGCGCACGAATCTGCCGGTCCTCGACCTTGCCATGCTCACCGGAAAGCTCGACATCGATCGGCGCGTGGAGCTGCTGGAGGGCGAGATCCTGGTCGCGTCGACGAACACGATCGGTCAGTACATCCTCGTCGTCATCGGCCAGGCAACCACGACGGACTACTCGCCATTGCACGAGTACATCGCGACGGCGCTGGTAGCGCCATTTCCGTCTCCACCTGCATCGCCGACCGAGTCGTGACCGAGAAGTCGCGTGTCCGCCCGATGCGTGACTCCCACTCAACTGGCAGGATGAACCGACGGGGTCAGCCCAATGCCGCGCCTGCGCCGGTGTCAGGGAGCCCCAAACCCAACCCTCACCTCTAGCTCACTCCAGTCCGCGAACCAGGTTATGCCCTCCATCCGTTGTCCACGGAGACGATGTAGTTCCGCATCTCGCCGGGCATCCAGTCGGTCGGAGGGCTCCCACTGACCACGGCATGCGAGCGGCCCTGCCACGGTCCGGATCCAGTGGTCACATGGACCTTAGTGCTCTGGATCTCGCGGGAGACGCCGGATTGATCGGCGAGGCTGTGGCGAACCACGTACCAACCTTCTTCCGCGGGAGACTCGACCTCGACGGCCGCCTCCTGCGCATCAGCCAGTGGAAACACGTATGACCGAGCGTTGCCCGTGGCCGCTTCGAGGGAGGTGACCTCGACCTTCATGTGATCCGCGCCAGATAGGGAGGGCATCGAATCGACGGTATAGCTCTGCCCCGCACCAGGGAGCCAAGTGAGGGGGATGGCCGCGGGCGGGCTGGCATCGAACAACGTCATCTCGATACCCGAGTAATTCGCGGTCCAGACCTCCCGATAGCCGGTCGCGAGGGCCTCCCAAGCACGAATCC
>JACCWY010000481.1 GCA_013697395.1 Chloroflexota bacterium
TGCCGATCGTATGGTGGATCCTGGCCCGCAGCACGTTCGGGTTCGAGATTCGGACCGTCGGCGCCAACCCGAACGCGGCCCGCTATGCCGGGATGCGACCTGCCGTCGTGACGATGACCACCATGGCTGCCTCGGGACTGCTGGCTGGCCTGGCCGGGGTCGTCGAAATCCTCGGCGTGACCGGGTTCATCAACACGTCCTACGGCACGAGCGTCGGATTCGACGCGATCAGCGTCGCGCTGCTCGGCCGCGCGCACCCCGTTGGCATCCTGTTCTCGGCCATCCTGTTCGGGGCCATGCGGGCAGGTGCGCCCGAGATGCAGCTCGACGCCGGAATTCCCGTCGAGATCATCGACGTACTGCAGGGAATCATCCTGCTCTTCCTGGCCGCCGACATCCTCGTGCGGCGCCTGCTGCGCATCCGCGTCGCACGCGCCGGCGTGGATGAGCTCCAGACGGTCACCCGCTCGTACGGCGAGCAGACGGCACGCTGATGGAGGGGCTGTACGGAATCCCCATCATCGGCATCCTGTTTCAGCTGATCGCCTACCTGATCCAGACCATTCCGAACATCGCGCCGATCATCCTGGCCCTTGCCACCCCGATCGCCCTCGGGGCGCTGTGCGGGATCATGAACGAGCGATCCGGGGTCGTGAACATCGGGATCGAGGGCATGATGCTGTCCGCGGCGTTCGTCGGCTTCGTGGCCGCCGGATTCAGCGAGCCCTACCTGCCGCAGTTCGAGCTCGAGCTCTTCAACGTGACGGCCCCGCTGCTCGTCGGCGTACTCGCCGCAGTCCTGACTGCGATGGCACTCTCCCTGCTGCATGCATGGTTGTGCATCACGATCCGCGCCGACCAGATCATCAGCGGCGTCATCATCAATGTGGCGGCGCTCGGGCTGACCGGCTACCTCAACCGGCTGGTGGTCACGCCCAATCCCCGCGTGAGCGCGGGCACCTTCTCGTCGTTCAACCCGCCGTCCGAGCTGACGGACATCCCCGTCATCGGGTGGCTGATCGACATGTTCCTCGACCAGGGTCCGATCGCCATGAGCGTCCTGGTCTTCGTGATCGTCCTCCAGGTGCTCCTCTTCCGGTCGCGCTGGGGCCTCCGCACCCGGGCGGTCGGCGAGCATCCCAAAGCCGCCGACACCGTTGGCATCGACGTGATCCGCCTGCGCTACCGAAACGTGGTCATCGGCGGCATCTTCGCCGGTCTGGCGGGGGCATTCCTGACCCTGGAGGCGACCTCGTCGTTCCAGAACGGCATGACCGCCGGCCGCGGCTTCATCGCGCTGGCGGCGGTCATCTTTGGGCGCTGGACGCCGATCGGCGCCCTCGGCGCAGCGCTGCTCTTCACCTCGGCCGGGGCGATCGGGCGCGCCGTTGGCATCCGACCCCCGACCGACGAGCTCGCCCAGCTCGGCGGGATACTCGAGGCGATCCCGAACGAGTTCTACTCAGCGCTACCCTACGTGATCACGATCATCGTGCTCGCCGGCGTCGTCGGCCGCAGCATCCCGCCGGCAGCCGTGGGACAGCCCTACGAGAAGGAATCGAAGGCGGCCTGATCGGTCAGGCCGGCCGCTGTGCCTCGCTCGGTACGTGCGGATGGGCCGTGGGAGGCACGCGCAGGAGCTCGATCGACAGTCCCGCGGCGGTGAGGTCGCGGACCACCGCCAGGTGGTCGTAATCAACCGAGCGGAATCCGATCGCGATGTCCGGATCGCCGATGTAGACGACGGCGTACCGGGCGCGGGCATCCCCCTCGGTGCCGCAGCCAACCGAGCCGCACGCCACGAAGTGCGCCTGGCCGACGACGCGGTGGAAGGCCTCGTGGGTGTGGCCGAAGCAGAACAGATCGTCGGCCTCGTCGCTGGCGATCCGCGCCAGGACGCGCGATGGGCGCTCGGACCAGAGGTACTCGTTCTCGCGGAGGGGTGAGCCGTGGAAGAGCAGCGCCGAGCGGCCGGCCAGGTCGACGCGCATCGTCGTCGGCAGCTGGCGCAGCCAGGCCTTGTTCTCGTCCGTCAGCTCCGCGGCGGTCCAGCGCATCGATGCCTCGCCGGCGGCCTCCTGCTCGAGTGACGGCCATGCGGCTCCGGTCTGCTCGCGGTCCATGCCGACGGCCTCGTCCCAGTTGCCCTGCACCGTCGGGATCTCGAGGCGGCGGATGAGGTCGGCGGTCTCGTTCGGATGCGGCCCACGGCCAACGACGTCGCCGACGCAGTAGATCGTATCGGCGCCGATGCGCGCGATGTCGTCGATGACAGCCTGCAGCGCGGGCAGGTTGGCATGGATGTCGGCGATGACGGCAACTCGCATCTGCGCAGTGTCGCGACGCTCATCGATGCGGGCAATACCCCATGCGGCCGGAACCTTCGTACGCCCTGACCTTCAGGCCGTGGCGACCGCCACCGGTGCGGCCAGCATGCTCACCCGGCCCGCGACCGTGCGCGCCACCTCGCGCAGGGCGGTCGCCGCCGCCGAGGTCTCGGAGCCGGGGTACTGCGGGGAGGTGATCGGCACGCCGGCATCTCCGCCCGCGCGGACACCGGGCTCGATCGGGATGCGGCCGAGCACGTCGAGGCCCAGCTCACGGGCCATCTTGTCGCCGCCGCCGGTGCCGAAGATGTCGTGCTCGCTTCCGCAGTCGGGGCAGATGAACGCGCTCATGTTCTCGATGACCCCGAGCGTCCGCACGTTCACCTTGTTGAACATGGCGACCGCCTTGCGCGCGTCGAGCAGGCTGACCTCCTGCGGCGTCGTCACGATCACGGCACCCGTCAGCGGAATGAGCTGGGAGAGGCTGAGCGCCGCGTCGCCGGTCCCGGGGGGCAGGTCGATGACGAGGTAGTCGAGGTCGCCCCACTCGACGTCGCGCAGGAATTGGGCGATGGCGGAGTGGATCAGCGGCCCGCGCCAGATCACCGGCGCGGTCGGATCCAGGAAGTACTGGATGCTCATCATCTGCACGCCGTGGGCGACGACGGGGTTCGGCCGCCCGCCGTTGCCCGTCACGTGGGCGCCCTGCGTGCCCATCATGAGCGGCACGTTCGGCCCCGTGATATCGGCATCCAGCAGCCCGACCCTGGCACCGTCGCGCGCGAGGCTGACGGCGAGGTTGACCGCGACGGTCGACTTGCCCACACCGCCCTTGCCGGACGCGACCGCGATCGTGTTCCGGACCCCCGGAATGAGATTCGCCGCCGGCCCGCCGAACGTGCGCTTCACGTTGCTGGCCCAGTCGACCCGCACGAGGCTCGCGCCGAGCGGGGTCAGCGCCTCGCCGATGTCGTTCTCGATCGTCGCCTTCAACGGACATGCCGGGGTGGTGAGCTCGACGGTGAGATCGACGACACTGCCGTCGATCGTGACGTTCTTCACCATCCCGAGTGAGACGAGGTCGCGCCCGATCTCGGGATCCTTGACGCCGCCGAGCGCGGCGAGGATGTTGTCGTTGGTCAGCTGGTTGATCATGGGCGGGCTCGGGAACTCCTCTGATAGGGACCGATGCGGCCCGTTGAGCGTAGCAGGCTTCCTCCCACCCTTCACACAACCGATGTTGACGTTACGGGCGACCTGCCGTGGGCAGCTCGGAGCCATCAGACGCCTGGCGTGACATCGCGGCTCACCATGGCATGTGCGAACGTGCTGCACGGTGTCACGCCAACCCGCTGAGGGCGAAGTGCGGTCCGTGCGCGCTCGGCGCGGCACCGCGAACGCTAGGGCAACCCGTCGAAGAGGGAGCCCTCGCCGTCGACCGGCATCGGCAGCGCGGATGCCGCAAGCCGATAGTGCTCGGTTCCCAGCCATGCGTCTCGGCGCTCACCGCCCCAGTCGTGGAACGGGCCGGCCGAGCCGGTCTGAGAGACGTGGCGCGTGATGGCGGCCAGCTTGAGCTGGGCCAGCTCTCCGAGCTCGAGCGCGACGGTCGGCTCGACTCGAGAACCATATCCTTCGGGCGGCAGCCGTTCCCCCAGCGCAGCCACGACGGACGGCGGCACGACGAGGTCGTAGAGCTTGGCGGCCCTCCATGCGACCTGGTCCTCCTCCAGATCGTCCTCGTAGGCGAGCGGCTCCGCGGCGCGGTCGAAGGCGGCGCGGACGGCGCGCGAGAGGACGACGTGGTCCGAGTCGCCGGTCACCCCGTCGGAGCCGAAGGAAAGGATGACCTCGGGCCGATGCATCCGGATCGGCTCGACGATTCGGCCCACCAGGTGGTCGAAGTCCGCGCGGTCCAGGTCGCCCTCGGCGTAGTCGAGCATGCGCACCACGCGCACCCCGAGCACGGCAACGGATCGGCGCAGCTCGTCCTCCCGAACGGTGTCGACGTTGCGCCAGGTGACGGCGCCCAGCTTGACGTCGCGGTTCTTGCCGCCCGGTGCCGGGGAGGTGTCGTACAGCCGAGCATCGAACCAGCCGCGCGTTGCGCACACGACGACGACGTACGCGCCGCTCGCCGCGGCGCTCGCGATGGCTCCACCAAAGCCGAAGGCCTCGTCGCCGGGATGGGCGACGATGACCATCAGGCTCCTGGCGGGTGCTCGCTCCCGGACCGGTCGCCAGATGGAGGACACGGCCGGCAGTATACGAGCCTAGCCGGCGACCTCGACGGGCATCGGCGCATCCGCCAGGCCGGCATCGCCGCGGCTCGAAACCGAGGTCTCGATGGTCGGCGCGCGGTCCAGGAAGCTTGCCTGCTCGGCGACCTCGATCGCCCGCTCGACCTGCTCCAGCGACAGGATGTCGTGCCGCATGAGCAGGTTGAACTCGTCGCGCAGGTACGACCGGAGCATCTCCGGCCCGTCGGTGCTGATCGTGAAGCGGACCTCGTGCGCGAGCAGCGCGCTGACGACGCGGCGCACCTCGGCCAGGCTGGCGAGGACCCGCGTGTTGAGGTTCGAGCTGGGGCAGACCTCGAGGACCGTGCCCCGCTCGCGAAGCAGGCCGAGCACGGTCGCGTCCTCGACGCTGCGCACCCCGTGGCCGATGCGATCGGGCTCGAGCGCCTCGACCGCCTCGCGCACCTCGGCCGCGCCACCGGTCTCCCCGGCATGCACCGTGAGGCCGCGCCCCGCGCGGCGGCACTCGCGGAAGATGTCGGCGTAGTCCGCGAATCG
>JACCWY010000497.1 GCA_013697395.1 Chloroflexota bacterium
GCCCCAGACGCACAGCTCCGCCAGGTCCAGCCCCTCCAGCTCCGCCGCCAGCGCCGGCAGGTCGGTGTTGTAGGCCACCAGCCGGTGCCCGACGCGGACGATCGTGTTCGCCGCGCCGAGGCGGCGAACGTCGGGGGCGAGCTCGTCCACGAGCCGGCAGACCTCGATCTTGAACGGCTGGGTCACATTGGCGCCGATGGCGTCGGGCTCCCGAAGCGCGTCGACCTCCCGGGCGAGCTCCTCGAGGGCGACGTCCCGCAGCTCGTAGCGGGCATTCATCTCCAGCGCCGCGAACGCGGCGTTGTGCATGGCAGGCGACGCGGAGTACCCGATGCCGTGTCCGAGCAGGACGGCGAGCTGGGTCATCGCCGAGGACGCGCCGTGCGGCGCCGGCGTCGGGTCACCGCAGCCCGCAGGTCGCCCATCGCGTCGCCGCCGAACGAGTAGAGCAGCTCGTCGGCGACGACCAGCGCGACCATCGCCTCGCCCACGATCGCCGCGCGCGCCAGGACGGTGACGTCCGATCGCTCGATGTGGGCCCGTCCGGGCTCGCCGCTGACCATGTCGAGACTGGGGAGCGGGCTGCGCAGGGTCGAAACCGGCTTCTGGGCCGCCCGCACCACGATCGGCTCGCCGTTGCTGATGCCGCCCTCGATGCCCCCGGCCCGGTTCGTCGCCCGACCCCAATCCGCAGCCGCGGCGTCAACGACATCGTGCACCGCGCTCCCGCGCCGGTCGACCACGCCGAATCCCATGCCGATCTCCACGCCCTTGACGCCTGGAATGGCCATCGTCGCCCCGGCCAGCATGCCATCCAGGCGAGTGTCCCATTCCGAGGAAGAGCCCAAGCCGATCGGCGTCCCCTCCGCGACCACCACGAACGAGCCGCCGATCGAGTCGCCGGCCTCCCTCGCCGCGTCGACCTCCGCCAGCATGGCGCGCTCCGCTTCCGGATCCGGGCAGCGCAGCGGGGTGGGATCTGCCAGGTCGCGTTCGACCCAGCCCTCGGGGATAACGGCCAGGACGTCCTCGGCGTCGGGAAAGGCTCGAATTGGCCCCACCTGGTCCACGAAGCTCCAGATCCGGACGCCGCACGCCGCCAGCAGCTGGCGGGCCAGCGCCCCGGCCACGACGCGCGCTGCCGTCGAGCGCGCGGACGCCCGTTCGAGCACATCGCGCACGTCGTCGGTGTCGTATTTCAGCGCGCCGGCAAGGTCGATGTGCCCCGGCCGTGCCCGCGTGATCGGCTTCGGCCGGCGCTCCGCGGGGATCGGCTCGATGGACATCCGATCGGTCCAGTTCTCCCAGTCGCGGTTGTCGACGGCGAAGCCGATGGGCGAGCCGAGCGTTCGGCCGTATCGGATGCCGGCGGTCCAGCGCACGCGGTCGCGCTCGATCTGCATCCGCTTGCCGCTGCCATAGCCGTGCTGCCGTCGCTTCAGGTCCCGGTCGACCAGCCTGGTGCTGACCCGCATGCCGGCCGGCATGCCCTCCATGATGCCGATGAGCCCGGGCCCGTGCGACTCGCCCGCCGTCAGCAGGCGGATCCTGCGCATCAGGCCGTCACCGTTGCCAGGTCAGACCAGAAGTCGGGATACGAGACCGATGTGCAGGCGGGGTCGTCCAGCTCGACGGCTGCGGCGACGCCGCCGGCCGCGGCGATGGCGAAGGCGATCGCGATCCGATGGTCGCTGCGGGTGGTGATGCGGGCCGGCGTGGGCGTCCCCCGGCGCACCCGCCAGCCGTCGGGGAGCTCGGTCACATGCGCGCCGATGGCGTCGAGACCGGCAACCACGGCCGCGATCCGATCCGACTCCTTGACGCGCAGCTCGCCCGCGCCCCTCACCTCGGACTCCTGCTCGCACGACGCCATTGCGATCGCCACGAGCGGCAGCTCGTCGATCAGCTCCGCCACCTCGTCCTCGCCGATGCTGACGGCCCGCAGCCGATGCCCGCCGCGCACCGTGATGTCGCCGACCAGCTCGGGTCCTGCCTCGTCCGTGGCGTGGAACTCGATCGCGGCGCCCATCCGGCGCAGCAGGCCCACGACCGCCAGCCGGGTCGGATTGATGCCGATCCCCACGACCGTGATCTCCGCATCCGGATGGACGGCGGCCGCCACCAGCCACGCCGAAGCGGCCGATGGGTCGCCCGGCACCGCGAGCTCGAATGGTCGCGGGCGAGCCGGGCCGGTCAGAGTCGTGACGAGTCCCTCGCGCCGGATGGGGACGCCCGTCCACTCCAGCATCCGCTCGGTGTGGT
>JACCWY010000552.1 GCA_013697395.1 Chloroflexota bacterium
CAGCAGCACGGAGCACGCCGCCCCGCCGGCGAGCGCGATCGCGGCCCAACGGCGGGTTGGAGTCAATCTGGGCCGCACCCATTCGACCGCACCAGCGTCGAGCAGCGCCACCGCCACGAGCGTGATCGCCAGGAGGTCGAACCCGGGAATGAAGGTGAGATCCTCGAACAGCCCGCCGATGGCGAGGCCGATCAGCACGATGCCCGCGGTCCGACCCACGCCGGTCCGGCTGCGCCATGGCCCGGCCACCACCAGGAGCGCGATGACCAGGATGACGGCGGCGAGCAGCCCGACCAGGCCGGCGTCCCCGAGCACGCCCAGGGGCAGGTTGTGCGAGTGCGGCTGACGCACCGGGAAGGTGAAATCGGGCGCCGCCGCCTGCCGCGCATACGGCATGAACCCGGGGCCGATGCCGAGGAGTGGATCGCTCTGCCAGGCTGCCACGGTGTCCCGCCACAGCGCGACGCGGTAGAGGAGCGAGGTCACCGCGGTGAGGCGGGGAAGCGCCAGCGCCGTCGCGAGCCCCAGGATCGCCAGCGCGCCGACGCCGACCGCCACCGCGCGCCAGGTGATGCGCGAGGGCCAGCGCAGGCGATGGCGGCTCCGCCAGACGAGCGGCGTGACGGCGACGAGCGCGGTGGCGGCGATGGCCAGCCAGGCCGAGCGGGACCCGGACAGGATCGTCATCGGCACCCCGACGGCCACCAGCCCGATGCGCACCACGCGCCGGAGCCAGGCCGGCTCGATGAGCCCGGCGAGCGCCCAGGCGGGGATGATCACGAAGGGCGGCACGGCGACCGACCCGAACGGCGTGCCCTCGGCTGGCAGGCGCAGCGGCGGGAGGCCCGGGGCGCCGGCGAGGATCCACTCGAGACGGCGCGCCAGCTGGACCGCGAGCGCGGGTGTCGCCAGCAGCAGCACTGGCACGCTCGTGACGATGCCGACCCATGCCGGGCGGTGGCGGACTGCCAGGATGGCGACGGGCAGCATGGCTGCGAACCCCGCGATGGCCGCCATTGCGCGCAGGCTCATCCCGACGTTGAGGGCCGATGCGGTTGCGAGCGCGAAGGCCGCCAGAAGGCCGAGCAGCGGCACATCGATCCGCGTCCTCGGCAGGCCGCCGCCGCGCAGGACGACCACCCCCAGCCCCAGGATGGCGCCGACGCCGATGACGTGCAGGAGCAGCTGCAGGCGCGCATCCCAGAGCGCACCGTCCCAGCCCACGTACCCGAATACCGCCAGCCCGGCTCCGATGGCCAGCCACTCCACGAGCATGCGCGGCTGCGGCGGGCCGGTCGTCATTCGCGGCCGCGGAGACGGTGCATGGCGCGCTCCAGCTTGGTGCAGGGCTCCGCGACGAGTCCCGGCACGGTCGCGAGGGCCCCGGCCAGGTCCGCCAGCTCGACATCGTCGAGCGCCGAGGCCGGATCGACCTCGAGCTCGACGACGAACAGCTCACCAAGGTCGATGTCACCCGCCGCGAGCCGCACGTTGTCGAGCGTGAGGGTGCCGATCGGCGGCCCTTCGTCGAGAGCGACCGGCCGCTCGGTTCTTCGCTGCCGCACGCGTAGGCGCTCGACCAGCGCCCGCCCGCCGGACAGCGTCTGCAGGAGCTCCAGCGCCTCGCTCGCGGGCCAGGATGCCGGCGCGATCTCGTCGGTCGCCGGCCCCTCCACCTCCGGTCGTCGGTGGAGCCAGGCCGGGGTGGCCCCGGCCCGAGGCGGCCCCTTGAGCGAGATGCGGGTCAGCCCTTCGCGTGACCGCAGGCGGCAGGCCCATAGCGCCGTCGCGAGGCGTCCGTCCTCCGTGTCGAGGTAACGATCGGTCTCGTCGACCGTGCGCGCCGGCCCGAGCGTGCCAGGCCCGAGGCGCGGCGTGGCCGCGAGCGCCTCGAGTGGTAGCGCATCGTCGGCTCGGAACCTGGCCTCGACCTCAATCGGCATAGCGCGCAGCCGCGTTGCGCACTGCGGCCGCGACCGCTTCGCGCAACGACGGCGGCTCGATCACCTCGACCCCGTCCCCCCAGGACAGGATCCACGGCCGGATCTCGATGATGCCGGCCACCGTCACGGCAAGCTCGACCTCGCCCCCATCCAGCTCGGTCAGCTCCTGCGAGCGGTGCCAGACGGCCTCCCGCACGCGGTGCGCCACGGAAGCGTCGAATCGGAGCCGGACGAGCTCGGGCGGCGTGGAGTCGGAGGACCAGATGCCCCAAGAATTGGCCAGCCATCGGTCCGGATCGAAGCCATCGGGAATCTCGTATCGATCCTGGGTGAGCGTCGCGGCGCGGATGCGCTCGACCTTGTACGTGCGCATCGCGTTTGCGGGCTCGTCGAATCCGATCAGGTACACGCTGCGCAGCGCCGCGTCCGGCTCGAGGGCGTACGGATGGACGCGTGTCCGCTTCTCCTGCCCGGTGCCGGGGTCGTAGGTGATCTCGACGACTCGACCCTCCGCCCAACCGCGGGCGACTGCCGAGAAGCTGCGCGTGAACGGCTCGTTCGTGTCGTGCTCGCCGACGGAGAGCATCGTGGCGGCGACGTGGCGCGCGATCGGCTGCGGCAGGGCGTCGGCCAGCTTGGTGAACGCGCTGACCACGGCGGCGTCGTACTGGTCGCTCCAGCGCGCGATGAGCCGAGAGGCGAGGAACAGAACGATGGCCTCCGGGACCGATAGTCGCAGCGGCGGCAGGAAGAACTTGCGATCGATGCCGTAGTGGCCTCGCGCCGCCTGGAAGACGGGAACCGCGAGCTCGTCCTCGAGCGCCCGGATGTCGCGGTAGACGGTCCGGGTCGTCATGCCGGTCAGGCGGGCGATCTCGCTCACCGGTACCCCGGCCTCGCCCTTGCCCTTGGAGTAGAGGATCGACGCGACGCTCAGCAGGCGCGCCAGGCGGTCGCGCTTGCGCCCGATACGGTCGTCGGCGCCATCGTCCCAGCCGTCCCAACCGTCTCGATCGGTCATGGCGTGGCTCCGGTCGCCGCCGGCCGAGACGGATCGGATGACCAGTCGCTCCACGACCCCTCGTACAGTCGCCCTCCGGCGAAGCCGGCCAGCGCGAGCGCCAGCAGATCGTGCGTGGCGCTCAGGCTCGATCCGCAGTACGCAACGACCGGACGCTTCCCGACGCCGAGGGACGCGTACCGCCTCCGCAGGAGGTCGGGCGCCAGGAAGCGGCCGTCCGGCCCGAGGTTCTGGGTAAACGGCGCACTGACCGCACCAGGTATGTGGCCGGCACGCGGATCGATCGGCTCGGTCTCGCCCCGGTAGCGTTCTCCGGCGCGGGCATCGAGCAGCAGGGCGGTGCCGGTGCCGAGCATCGCGGCGACGTCATCGGTTCCGACCAGGTCGTCGCCTGGCTCGAACGGGCTCCAGCTGGCAGCCGGAGGATCCGGCGTCTCGGTGTCAAGGTCGTGGCCGGCGTCGGTCCACGCCTCGATCCCGCCGTCGAGCACCGCGCATCCGCCCGCGTGCCCGTAGTGGCGGAAGAGCCACCACAGGCGGGCGGCGATGCTGCCGCCGGCGTCGTCGTATGCCACCACCGCGTGCTCGTCACCGATGCCGGCGCTGCCCAGGACGTGCGAAAGCTTGGCGGCGGTCGGGACGGGGTGTCGACCGGGACCCTCGCCGGGGGAGCTGAGCTCGCGGTCCGCGTCGAGGAAGACGGCCCCGGGCAGATGCCCGTCCGCGTAGCGCCGGCGACCGGGCGGCCCGGACAGCGACCAGCGCACGTCGGCGATGCGCACGCCGGGATCGGACAGGTGGGCCGCCAGCCAGTCGACGCTGACGAGCGGGCCGGGCAGGCTCAGCACCGCCTCATGGTAGCCGTCGATTTTCGGCGGTGGCCGCGCCCGCGCCAGGCGCCCCGCCTAGGTCAGGAAGAAGAACGCGATGGCCAGGATGACGTAGACGCTGACGAGCTGAAGCCCTTCGACCCAGTTGGACCTCCCGTCGAGGGCGATGTAGCCCGCGATCATGACGCCGACCGCCACCGCCACCACCTCGAGCGGCGTGAAGACGAGGGTCAACGGGTTGCCGACCAGCAGGCCGAAGAAGACGAGGACCGGCACGGCGAACAGTGCGATCTGCGTGGCCGATCCGATCGAGGTGATCAGGCTGAAGTCCATCTTGTTCTTGTAGGCCAGCGTCACCCCCACCACGTGCTCGGCCAGGTTGCCGATGATCGGGATCAGGATGATGCCGATGAAGAACTCGCTGATCCCGAGCGACGCGACGGCCGGCTCGAGGTTATGGACCAGGATCTCGCTGGTCGCGGTCAGGGCGGCGGCTGAGGCAAGCAGGATCGTCAGCGCGAATCGCCAGCCCCACTGCGGTACCTCGTCCTCGCCGTGCGTCATGCCCGGCGACTCGGGAGAGCGCAGGAAGAACCAGGTCTGCGCGATGTACGTGGTGAGCAGCAGGATCGCCACGCCGACGGTCAGGGCCTCGACCTGGAAGAACTCCGGATCGCCCGGGGCGGTCGTCTCGCCTCCACCGATGAGGAAGGCGAATGTCGCCGGCACGATGAGCCCGATCGTGGCCAGGATCAGGCTCGCGGCGTTCATGCCGGTCGCCTCGGCGTCGTAGTTCTGGACGCCGTTCTTGATCCCGCCGATTAGGAGCGAGGCACCGAGCACGAGGAGCAGGTTTCCGACGATCGAGCCGGTGATCGAGGCGTGGACGATCTCGATCTTGCCGTCGACGATGAGGAAGCCGGCGATGATGATCTCGCCGATGTTGCCGACGGTGGCGTTCATGATCCCGCCGATGCGCGGGCCCAGCGTCAGGCCCAGCTGCTCGGTGGCGTGACCCAGCGTGTACGCCAGGCCCAGGATGGCGAGCGCGCTGACCCCGAACGTGAGCGTTGGGTCGGCATTCAGGAAGCGCAGCGCGACGGCGAAAATCGTGCCCCCGATCGAGAGCCCGTAGGCGATCCTGGCGAACATTGCCGCGCCATGGTAGTGGCGCCCGCCCGGTCCGTCCTGATCGATTCCCGCAACCGGGTGCGGAGGGCTCAGGGCGTCGCCGACGGCTCCGCGGAGGGTGATACGCCGGAGGCCGATTCAGACGGGCTCGGCGTGGGGGACGGCGCCGGCTCGCCAGGCAGGGCGGCGACGAGCGCCCGGTTGAGGGCATCGTCGACGCCGATGAGGAGGAAGACGACGTCGCCGCTCGACCAGACGTAGAGGTGGGTGCCCGCGGCGGTGGCGTTGTCCTCCGGGCGTGTCCATACCCGGTGGCCACCCACCACGGCCGGGGCCCATGGCTCCGGATCGAGACCCGCGATGCCGACGTAGCGACCGGCGGTCGCGAGATGCGGCTCGAGGTCGTCCGTCGCGACGGGATCGCCTTTGACGCGCACGGCGTAGAGGGTCAGCCGAGGCTGCTCCACGTAGGCGAGGGCCAGCGATGCGAAACGGTTGCCGATCTCGCCGAATGCGGTCCCGACGTCGCCCGGCGTGAGCGCGAACTCGTCGAACGGCGCCACGACGACGGGGACTCCGTTCACCTGGCCCGGGATGAGCGCCGCCAGCTCGCCGTCCGGCTCGTTCGTGAAGCGCGGAGTCGGCGACGGCGACGGGGTCGGCTCGGGTGTCGCGGCCGGCGTCGGGCTCACCGACGGCGCGGCGCTCGACGCGGTCGGAGCGGGCGTCGGCGCAGGGGCATCGACGCAGGCGGCGAGCAACACGGCGGCTCCGAGCGCCAGGCGCATCGCCCCGCCCAGGCGCAGCGATGCGAGGCGGAAAGACGTCATGGGCGCCGAAATGATACACGGCCGTCCGCCGGGTCAGGCGGGGTCAGGCCGCGCCGCGTGCCTCCGCCGGAGCGTCGTCGGCCCGCCGCCGCCGGCCCTGGTCGCCGCGGTCCTCGAC
>JACCWY010000555.1 GCA_013697395.1 Chloroflexota bacterium
TCGCATGTTCGGGTTCCAGGAGGTCAGGATGGAGAACTGGTACCGCATACCGGATGCCCAGTGAAACGTCTCATGCATCTCAGCCCCGTTCAGCCAGTACATCCAAGAGACGCATGAGACGCATGAGCCAGGACCCATAAGGGCTCCAATAAGGGCTCCTGGCTGGCGAGCAGGAGCACCGCGAACCGCGCATACAGGCGTGCCCCGTTCGGCGAGAGAGGTCCAAGCGCTGATCGTCTCATCTCATCATCTCGCAAGGTGGCGGGCGGCGGTCTAGCGAAGCTCCGCGACCCCCGCGGCCTCGCAGGCGTCGACCATCATCCGGATGTCGTCGTACGACCCCGGGCCCACCGGCACGAAGCGATCTACCAGGCCCGCGTCGAGGCGCCGGCGCACGCCCGGATCGTCGGCCATCGTCAACAGGACATCGCGGATCGCGTTCCGCAACTCCATGGGGACCCGCCTCGATACCGCAACCGGCTGGATCGTTGACGGCCCCAGCGCTTCCACGACCCGGACCTGCCCCGCGAGGTCCGGGTGGTCGCGGAGCTCGATCGCCAGCACCTGGGAATCGATCGCCGCGGCGTCGATCTCGCCCCGGGCCACCATGCGGATCGCCTCCTGGTGGAAGCCGGCCTCCACGACCCTTCCGAAGAAGCCATTCGTCTCGCCCAGCTGCGCCAGGTGGTACCGCGTGATCCCGTACCCGGAGTGCGACAGCGGCTCGTTGTACGCCCACGACCTGCCGCGCAAGTCGAGGAACGACCGGAGCGGACTGTCGCGGTGAACGATGACATCGGAGAAGTAGATCGGCCGCCCCTCGTACCGCGCTCCCTGGAGCACTGGCGCGGCCACCGGGACGGCGAGGTCGAGGCCGCGGCGCTCCCACGTCACGTACGGCAGGCTGCAGACGAAGCAGACCTCGTTCTCGTCCTTCTCGCAGCTCGCGTACGAGGTCTCCACGACGAGCTCGGTCTGGATACCTAGCCGGCGCCCGACCTCCGCAGTCACCGCCTCGTAGACCGGAAGCACGCTCGGTGCCAGGTAGGTCCCGAACCGCAGGCGGTCAGGACCGGTTGCCTGCTCGCGCCCACTGATCGCAGCGCGGGCCGCTGAGTCGCGGTCCCGACGCCGGCCTTCCGGCGTCCAAGTGAACACCACCTGCCCGTTACCGGCGCCTCCGGTCGTCCCCCATGCTGCGCCCGCGCGGGCCGGTCTGTGAGAAGTCGGGTCTATCGGGTCTCCCATCACCCTCTCGACGAGAAGTCTCTGTTGCCGACAATACGCCGGATGCCGCCGATTTGCCGGTGCGCGACATGGCCAAAGGAGCTCACCGTCGCCCACGTCCGTCCCGCCTTACGACTCATGCCGTTGTGCGCCGTCTTACCCCGCCAAGAAGCGGCTGAGATGGCCGCCGACCACTCCCGGATCGTCGAACCACGGCGTGTGACCAGCACCGTCCACCAGGCGCAGGTCACCTCGTGGGAGGACGCCGACAACTCGCCTCCAGATGTAGACCGAACCGACCGGGTCCGCGGTGCCATACACGTATAGCGCCGGCTGCCCGATGTCGGCCAGCGCCGCATCCTCGAAGGTCTTGGTGCCTGCGCCGCGCGGAGCCGTCGCCTCTCGGCACAGGGGCGAGGCGGCCGTCCCGCCTCCACAACGGGCAGGCGTCGAGGGCGAGGGAGCTCATCGCGGCCGCGTGGCGTGATCGGCGCCTTCCGCCAGCGCGAGACTAGTTGTCGTTCCCAGTGACCTTGTTGACAAGCACGGTCAGTGGGCTGAGTCCTCTGAAGATGCTCGAAAATGGGTTAAGGTGAGGGCCGGCGGGGCGGAGCTCGGCCCGGTGGACCGATCGTGAAGGGAGAGCGTCATGGACCTCATTTGGATCATCGTGATCGTACTCGTGGTGCTCGCGCTGCTCGGATACTTCGGGCGCGGACGCTTCCGCAGGTAGTCGCGGCGGCGATTACGGTCCGACGCGCGGTGGGAGGGAATCCGCATGCTTATCGTCTGGCTCGGCGGGATCATTCTTGGGCTGGTCGCCGGCGGCGTCGCAGTGGCCGGTTTCCCGCTGTGGGTCAAGTTTGCGGTGGCCGGTGGCGTCATCGTCGTCGGGCTGCTGGGCCGGATTGGTGCGATCGTCCTGGGCGGCCTGCTCTCCAGCGCCGGCGTCCTGACCTTCGCGGTCCTGCTGTTGACGGGCACGCCGGCTGCGGTCAACGCGTCAGTCGGGGTTGCCCTGCTGCTGGCCGCAGCAGGTGCGGCCCTGAGCATCCGCACCGTGTTCAGGGAAGGTCACCGGGACGGTCCGATCGCCCCGCCTGCGCCTCAGCCACCGGACCAGGGAGTCTGAAGCGCCGATCGACCTCACGCCAGCGCCTCGCGACGCATGGCGGAGGGTGTGGCCGTCCTGCAGGACAAGGGCAAGGCTCGCTACGAGTGGCACCATCGCCGGCTGATCGTTGATCGCACTCCCCGACTGCACCAGGCAGGAGGGTCGAAGACCGATGGCTGCCAAGCCGACTCCGGACGGGTACACCACCGTCGCGCCATACCTCTTCGTCGAGGACGCGAGCCGCGATCGACTTCTACAAGCGGGCGTTCCGGGCCACCGCCGCCGCATGCGGTCCGCTGGCACCCCCGCCCCTCATCCGGGATGGCGCCGGACTCTTCAGCGAGGACACCCGGGCCGATGCCGAGGCGCGCCTCCGCGCCGTCGCCACGAGGCACGGCATCTGGGCCTTTGTCATCACCGATCGGGCCGGCGACGCGCCGCGTATGCTGGATGCACCGATGAAGGAGGCGGGACGGGCAGGGGGCCGCGCCGTCGCGGTGCTGATCGTCGACGATCGCGGCGTCGGGACCGGGTTCAGCGACGCGGCCGTCGACCGCGGCGACCAAGCGTCGCTGTCACCGCCCAACGTCGACCATCGGCTGGCCAGGGGCGACAACGATGCCGCCCTCGAGCGTATCGTCGACTACTTGGCGACGTGGGCCAAGGCGCCGCGACCGAACGTCGAGCCAGAGCCCGGTGGCGAGGAGGTACGCACCTCCGGCTGAAGGCCGCGGGTGCTGCGGGTCAGCTCGGATTGTGGTGTGCTGGTACCGCATACCGGATGCGCGGGATTTCCGAGTCAGGCGTCCCAGACTGGATCGATTGAGCATGATTGAGTCGCCCTGGGGAACATGACGCGGCACCATAAGGGTGCTAATAAGGGTGCTTCAGTCCACGCTGCTCTCTGCGCCAACGCGCGGCTGCATGGCTGACTTCATCACCAAGCAGGACGGCCAAAGGGACTGCCAGGCATACCCGTCATCGGAGTTACCGCTGAAGTTCTCGCCAAGCGGCTATCACCCGCCGACCAAGCATCCGCGATCACCCTAAGAACCAGGGACACGAGACCGACTGAGAGTCATTCCGAGATTCACGCTCAATACGCGGCGCCGGGAGCGGTTAATCGTTCGCGATCAGCCGCGCCAAGGGATACGCTTCCGCCTCCCGCGCGCCGCGGGCCGCGAGATCCGGGCGACCTCAGCGCTCGAGGGTTTCGCTGGCCGCCGATCATCAGTGGAGGTCTGCTTCGGCTCCCCGCGCACGGACTCCTCGAGCTCGTTCGACGCCTTGCGAAACTCACGGATCCCCTTCCCGACCGCGTTGCCGATGTCGGGCAGCTTGCCGGGGCCGAAGATGATCAGGACGATCACCAGCAGCAGGACGAGCTCCATCGGACCGGGTATCGGCATTCGTCGGGCCTCCGCAGTGGGCCACTGATATAGCACTGGCCTGCGAGTGTAGCACCGCCTCCTGTATGGCCTCGACTTTAAGGCTGCCTGCTATCGGATCGTCCGAGCAGCGGCGTGGGCACTCTGCTGCCAACCATCTCGCGACGGTGGCGTAGTGGCCAGCTCGTGGCAGACCTTCGCTGATAAGCTTCCGGAGCAGATGCCGCCCGTGAGCACCTTCGCTCCTGTCGCGAACGATACTTCGACCGCGATCTACCGGAAGCTGGGGTTCTCGCTGCTGGCAGAGTGCGATTTCGAGTACCCCGTCGGGTGCTTCATGAGATGCAGCGACTGGCATCTGGACCCCTTGGCGCCGTGACCAGCCGAGCTCGGGCGGACTTCGTCGGTGAGCTGACGGCCATGCTACCGCCCGAGGGGGTGGTCACCCGACCCGAAGCGCTTGAGGGCTTCCAGCGCGATCAGACCCACGTGCTCGGCGCAGGCAAGCCGCTTGCGGCCGCGTTGCCGAGGACTGCGGCTGAGGTCTCGGCGGCCCTTGTTCTTGCGTCGAAGTACCGGATCCCGGTGGTGCCTCGGGGCGCGGGCAGCGGCCTGGCCGGGGGTGCGAATGCCGTCGATGGTTGCCTAACCCTCTCCATGCTTCGCATGGACCGCATCGTCGAGATCAGTACCGACGACCTGGTTGCCGTCGTTCAGCCGGGGGTCATGAACGCGACCCTCGCCGCCGAGGTAGCTGGGCAGGGGCTCCTCTATGCGCCCGATCCGTCGAGCCTCGAGATCAGTTCGATCGGCGGCAACCTCGCCACAAATGCGGGAGGCCTGCGGTGCGTGAAGTACGGCGTCACTCGCGAGTCGACGCTGGGCTTGGAGGTGGTCCTCGCCGATGGGACGATCCTGCGAACCGGGCGCCGCACAGTGAAGGGCGTCGCCGGATTTGACCTCGTTGGACTCTTCGTTGGCTCCGAAGGGACCCTTGGGGTGATCACCGAGGCCACGCTGCGACTCCGGCCCGCGCCACCGCCGGCCGGCACCCTGCTCGCCTCATTCGCCGGGCTGGCCGATGCCGCGGAGGCGGTTGCCGGAATGCGCGGCGTCTCGGCCAGCGTCATCGAGCTGATGGACCAGACCACGATCCGTGCAGTGGAGGACTGGCAGCGCCTGGGCCTCGACACGAGCTCCGCAGCTATCCTGATCGTCCGCAGCGACGGCGCCGACTTCGGGCGAGTGGAGCTCGACGTCGTGGAGCTGGCGTGTCAGTCGTCGCGCGCGACTGGCATCCTGCGCTCGACCGATGCGCTGGAGTCGGAGGGCCTGATGGGGGCACGGAGGGCTGCCTTCCCGGCGCTTGAGCGGCTCGGGATCACGCTGCTCGAAGATGTCGCCGTGCCGCGCGGACGCATCGTGGAGCTGGTGGCTGCGGTCGAGCGAATCGCGGACGAGCACCAAGTCCAGATCGGGACCTTCGGGCACGTCGGCGACGGAAACTTGCATCCCACACTCATCATCCCGCGCGGTGATGAAGCAGCGCGCGGCCGTGCGCTCGAAGCTGCCGACGCCATCCTGGCCATCACCCTGTCGCTCGGCGGCACGATCTCCGGCGAGCATGGGATCGGTGCGCTGAAGCGGGAGCGCCTCGCGGATGAGCTTGGGCCGGAGGGGATCCGGGTGTCGTGGGCGATCAAGAACGCCCTGGACCCGCTCGGGATCATGAACCCGGGCAAGGTCCTCCCGTCGTGATCAGAAGTTGGGCGGCGTGATGGCGGAAACGATCTCGGCCGGCTCATCGCCCAACGCGCGCGCCTTGTGGGGCAGCCCGGAGTCGTAGTAGATCGAGTCGCCCTCGTTGAGCTCGTACTCGACGTCGCCCACCGTCATGGCGACGCGGCCGCTCAGCACGAGCGCGCATTCCTCCCCCTCGTGGGCCATGGCCGCGCTGTCCATGCCTGGCTTGAGGCGCACGATGATCATCTCGATCTTGCGCCTGAGGTCGGGAGACACCAGCTCGTAGGAGACCGGCGCGCCTGGCTGCCGAATCACCTTGCGCGAATCCTTGCGCACGACCATGCCGTTCGCCTCGGGCGCGGTGAACAGCATGAACACCGGCACCTCCAGCGCCGCGGCGATCGAGCGCAGCACCATCAACGAGGGGTATGCCACGCCGCGCTCAACGCTGCTCAGGAAGCTCCTGGTGATCCCGACGCGGGCCGCCAGACCGGTCAGCGTGAGGCCGCGCTCGGTCCGCAGCGTCCGGATTCGCCGGCCCAGCTCGTCGTCGCGCTGGATGGCTGCGACCGGCCCCTCCGATCGGCCGGGCGTCGAATTCGATGAGCGGGATTGCCGAGTGGTCGACATCTCTTACCCCACGTCAGCCAGCGGTGGCGCCGGCTGCGACCTCCGAACCGTACTTCTTCTTGAGGTAGGGCAGGACCTCGTTCCGGCACACGTCGGCGACCAGGAATGGGTCGGGGCTCATGTCGGCCCAGATGACGTGATTGCAGCCGGCTTCGATGAAGCGCTCGAACTGGGCGATGATCTGCTCACCGGAGCTGGCGATGCAGAAGGCGGCCTGCATGGCCTCGTCGCGCACGAGGAGGGCTCGCTGCTCGATCACGCGCGGGTCCTCGATGAACGCGTACGCCTCCGGGATGAGCAGCCCGCCGTAGACACGGGCGCCTTCGAGAGCTCGCTGCGGGTCCGGGTGGTAGGACGTGCTGACCCAGGCTGACTTGAACCTGCTCTCGTCAGCGGTCCGCTCCGACTCCTTGCGTCCTTCGGCAAATGCCGGTTGCATGACGTTGCGATGCACGTCGGGCGGGATCCCGACCGACACGTAGCCGTCAGTCAGGAGCCCGGCGTTGCGTGCCATCTTGGGACCACCCGCGGCGCAGATGATCGGGATCTCCGTGCTCGGCTTCTGGTAGAGATAGAAGAAGGACTGGAAGTGCTTCCCCTTGTGGTGGAAGTAATCGGGCTCCGACCAGCAGCGCCTGATGAGCTCCACCCCTTCGACCAGCCGCTCGATTCGTTCGCGCAGCGGGGGCCAGAAACCGGTCGTCGTTTTCTCGTTCATCGCCTCGCCGGTGCCGACGCCGAGCGCAACGCGGCCCGGGTAGAGGAGCTCGAGCGTGGCAATCTCGATCGCCACGTCGACGGGGTGGTGCCGGATGCCGATCGGCGGGATCACCATCGGTCCCACAACCGCGCGCTCGGTGTTCGCCAGGAAGGCGGTCAGGGTCGCCCAGATGCCGGCCGAGTGCCCGGAGCTGTGCTGCCAGGGGAGCGTGTGATCGCCCTCCCAGATGTAGTCGAAGCCGGCCTCCTCGAGGTCCCGCACGCGCCGCACGTTGTCCCGCACGTCGTGGCACAGGCACTCGGGGGAGATCCCGAATGTGATCACGACGCCACCGCGGAGATGGGGAGGCCGAGCTGCCCGAACAACGAGGCCGAGTCGTAATAGACCGTCTCGCGGGTAAACAGCGTCCCGTCATGCTCGTAGACCGAGACGGCCGGGATACGGAAGGCCCTGCCCGTGGGCGGGTGCTCCAGGAAGGTGCCGGAGTGCGTGCCCAGCAGGTCGTACTCGGCCACCACGAGCGGGCCCTCAGCGATCACGTTGCGGATCTCGATCCGCAGGTCTGGGAAGCCCCGGTAGAAGACCGCCATGAAGTCACGCATCTCCTCCTTGCCGTGGCAGGGCTCCGTCGAAACGTCATGGAAGAAGACGTCATCGGTGTAGTAGTCGAGCACCGCCTGCAGGTCGCCGCGGCTGAGGTCCTCGATCTCGTCACGGACAAGCTGTGCCGGATCCACCGCCGCCCACCTCCTTCACCAGTCCGAGTAACCTTGCGGCCGCCCCGCCGAAGAAGCTGTCCACATCGTCCTGGGTGATTGCCGGCTCGATCTCGTGCCGCTCGGCGTAGCCGGCCACCTTGGCGAACTGCTCCTGCCCTGTCTGGAACGGGACATACGGATAGTCCGAGCCCCACAGCAGACGGTCCATGACACCGATCTTCTTGGCCCACGACCAGATCTGCGCCACCCGCCAAACCGGGGCGGACTCGGCCCAGAAGGCGAAGTCGCCATACACCTGGCGGTATTTGCCCATGAAGTGAAGCGCCTCCTCGGCCCAGTGGAAGCCGGTGTGGCCGATGATCAGCTTCAGGTCCGGGAAGTCGATCATCACGTCCTCGAGGTAAAGGGGATGGTCGTACTCGAGCATCTTGCCGCCGGGCATCATGCTCCAGCCGGTGTGGACCAGGACCGGCACATTCATGGCCTGCGCGGCCTCGTACAACGGCCAGATGCGGCGGTCGTGGACCGCCACGAAGTTGTACGACGGCAGCATCTTCAGGCCCTTCAGACCCTGCTTCTGCACGCCGTGCTCGAAGCGCTTGACCTCCGCCTCGCCCCCGATCGGATCGGCCGTGTAGAAACCGATCAGCCGGTCGGGATACTGCTCCACCATCGACTGCACGTACTCGCCGGCGTTCGGGTCGTATGCGTTCCACGGGATGTAGCCCACCCCCAGCACCACGGCCTTGTCGATCCCACATTCATCCATGTCGGCGATCAGCCGCTCGGGCGGCACGCAGAAGTCCTCGGGGCGCCACGGCTGGCCCGTGTGCCAGCAGGCCTGGCCCTCAAACATGCGGACGTAGAACTCGCCGAGCTCGCGGGGGAAGTCGACGCCGAATCGCATCATGTGGGTGTGGGTGTTGATGATCATGCAAGCACTCCTATGCGTCGGATGAGCCCCGGCGCAGCACGCTGCCGGCCCGGAGTTGGGTGTCGACCGCGCCGCGCTGGACGACGACGTTGCCGTTGACGAGGACGTACTCGATGCCGGCCGGCGCTGCGGTCGGCTCGCGGTAGGTGGTGCGGTCCGCGACGGAGGCCGCGTCGAACACGACCACGTCGGCCGCGAAACCCTGCTTGAGCCGACCCCGTCCGCGCAGCCCGAGGCGCTCGGCAGGCAGCGAGGTCATCTTGCGCACGGCCTCCTCGACGCTGAACAGCCCGACGTCTCGCGCGAAGTGGCCGAGCACCCTGGGGAACGCCCCGTACGCCGCTGGGTGCGGAACGCCGCGGCCGGTCAGGATTGCATCGGTCTCGACCGATGCCCAAGGGTGTGCCAGCAGCTTGCGCAGCCCCGCGTCATCCTCGAGGTCGCCGGAGACGCCGACGAACAGTGCCATGGCGTGCCCGTTCTCCTCAAGCACCACGTCGGCGGCGGCCTCGAACGGATCGGTGCCTCGTCCTTCGGCGATCTCGGGCAGGGTCCTGCCTTCGAGCCCCTTGTTCGCCTCGGACTCGACCCACAGCAGGCTGATGTTGTCCCAGCCGGTCGCTTCGCACAGGTTATGCGGCCAGGCACCTGGGATCCAGCACGGCCAGCCCGGGATGTCCTCGTCGATCGATCGCCGAATGCGCTGCCGCTGCTCGGGGTCGCGCAGCCGGGCCAGCAAGGCGTCGACGCCGCCGGCCAGCGCCCACGGCGGGAAGATGGCCAGCAGCGTGGTGTTGGCAGCGACGTACGGAATGACGTCGAAGCCCGTGTCCACGCCACGCTCCCGCGCCCGCTCGTGGAGCTCGATGATTGCGTCGATCTTGGGCCAGTGCGACTCTCCGAAGGCCTCGATGTGGGAGTGCTGCGTGGCAACCTCGTTCATCTCCCCGACCCGGATCACCTCCTTCGTGGCGGAGAGGAGCGTCTCGCTCGAGCCACGGATGTGGCTGGTGTAGATGCTGTCGTACGGCTTCAGCCCCGCGGCGAGGGCCTGGATCTCCTCGGGCGGGGCAAAGATTCCCGGCGCATACAGCAGCCCGCTGGAGAGGCCAAAGGCTCCCTCCTCGAGCGACTGCTCCAGGTTGCGCTTCATCCGCGCCTGTTCGTCCGGCTCCAGCGGCCTGCCCTGGAAGCCCACCTCGTGGATGCGCAGCGCCCCGTGCGCCACGAGCGGGACGACGTTGAGCGCCACCCCGCGCGCGTCCAGGTAGCCGAGGTAGCTGCCGAAGGAGTCCCAGGCGCGTGGCAGGTCCGGCCCGCGCAGAAAGGTCGTGTAGCTGTCCAGCTCGTCGGCCGTGGCCGGGTTCACCGGCGCCGGAGAGTAGCCGCAGTTGCCGGTGACGATGGTGGTGATCCCCTGTCCCAGGAACGGGGCCAGGATCTCGCCATGCTCGTCGGCCGGCACCAGGAAGTCGCTGTGAGAGTGGATGTCGATGAACCCCGGCGCCACCATGAATCCGGTGGCGTCGAGCCGCTTCGCGCTCTCGGTCGACCCGAGGTCGCCGATCGCCGCGATGCGTCCGTTCGAGATTCCGACATCCGCCTCGGTGGGCGGCTGGCCCGACCCGTCGACGAGCCGGCCGCCCTCGAGTACCAGGTCAAACATCGTCTCGCCTTGGTTACATGCCGGGGTTGTCCGCCAGGAACTGGTCGATCTCGCCTTGAGCGGTTGCGTGCAAATCCGCAACGTCTCCGCCATGGAGCGCCGCGGACACTGCCGCCTCGACGATCTCCGAGATGCGCTGGTAGCCGGCGCGGGTCCCGTACCGGTTGTTCTTGATCTCTGGCTGTGCCTGGTCGAACGTGACTGTCACGATCTCGCTGTCGTCCCCGGGGATCGACCCATCTTCGTATGGCGAGTTGAACGAGGGGAAGCCGCTCTCGTCAGCCGGGTCGAAGTCGTGGAGCTCGTCCCGCCTGGTCAGCAGGCCCAGCTGGGTCGCCGCGCTGGCGTAGAAGTTGACCAGCTGCAGGGCAAGGTCCTTCTTCGGGCTCGACTTGGGGATGGCGAAGCACTCCCCCACCGATTGCCCGCCGGACGCCGGCAGGCCCCCACCCTTGCCGGGGATGACGGCGACGCGGACCGGGTCGTCTCCCAACGCGGAGAGCTCCGGGTCGCGTGACTGATACCACAGGTGCTGGTAGTCGATCAGCATCGCCGCGTCGCCGGCCAGGAAGACCTTCTTGGCCTCGACGTCATAGATGCCCCACGGCGACTCGATGCTGTCGGCCGGCATGGACGGCAGCAGATCGATCATGTCCTGCGTCGCCGCAATCGCCTCCGGGGCGTCGAAGTTGACGCTGCCGTCGCTGTTGTAGAACTCGCCGCCGTTGAGGTGGAGCCACACGCACCACTTCGGGAACAGGTAGAGCGGCGCCCAGCCGTCGACGTAGCCGTACTTGCCGCCGGTGGTGAGGGCCGCGGCCGCCGCCACAAAGTCGTCGTAGGTCGCCGGGATGTCGATGCCGGCATCCTCGAACGTCTGCCGGTTGCAATACAGGACGTAGGTGTAGACGTTGCTCGGACCGCCGTACCAGATGCCGGATGTCGACTTGGCGGCCTCGATCGCCTCCCAGCGCAGCTGGGATTCATCGGGCTCCTGGTAGCCCTCAATTTCGCTCAACGGGGTCAAATACTGCTCGTACTGGTCAACCCAGGCACGCCACAGGTATACGACGTCCCAGGACTCTCCCCCGGCCTCGAACGCCGGCGTCAGAACCGATGGCATAGGCCCGAACGCCTCGCGCGTGAACTCGATCTTGGCATTAGCCTGGGCCTCGAACTCGGGGGTCACCATCGCGTAGAAGCCGGTGTGGTTGGCGAGCAGCACCTTCAGCGTCGTGGCCGCTCCGCCACCGCTCGCGCCGGGCGCGGGCGACGTCGTGACGCCGCACGCTGCCAGGAGCGGACCGAGGCCCAGTGCTCCCGCCACGCCCATCCCCATCTGGGCGCTACGTGTCAAGAATCGGCGGCGCGAAACGGGCGTCACCAGGGAACGCTGCAGCGGAAATCGCGGATCCTGATTGGTCATCGGGACATCTCCTCCTGGATTGAACAACCATGCCGGGTGTAACTCTCCTCAGATCACGGCCCCCTCCCCAATTCCCCGAATGAGGTAGCGCTGCATCACCAGCGCGAGGATCAGGACCGGGACCGATGCGATGAGGCCGGCCGCGGACAGCTGCGGCTCGACCCGATTGATCGGGTCCATCAGGTTGACAATGCTCGGCGCGAGCATCGGAGTGCTGCTCACGTACAGCACCCGCGAGAAGAGCAGCTCGTTCCATGACAGGACGAACGCGAACACGGCCGTGGTCGCGATGCTCGGGACGGTCAGCGGAATGACCACGCGGCGGAGCGCGTCGAACCGACCCGCGCCGTCGATGCGGGCCGCATGCTCGAGGTCCGGCTCGACCCCTTCGAAGGCGCTCACCAGCAGCCAGGTGACCAGCGGCAGGATCAGCGCGATGTGACCGAGCACCATGCCCGGCAGCGTGTCAATCAACCGCAGCGAGCGGAAGATGGCGACCAGGGGCACGAGCAGCGCGATCCCGGGGAGCATGTAGATCAACATCACGCTCGTGTAGACGGCGCGTCGCCCGGGGAACCGGAGCGAGGCGATCGCATACCCCCCGAGCAGGGCAAGAAGGGTGGCCAGCACCGCCGAGGTGGTCGAGACGATGAGACTGTTTCGGAGCCCTTCCGACAGGTAGGCGATGTTGAACAATCGGAAGTATTGGTCGAGGGTCGGCTGCGGGGGAATGAGGTGCGGCCCGGTAAGGAGGTCGACCGGACGTTGCAGGGAGCCAAGGACCACAACGACGACGAATGGCACGACGATCAGCAGGACGATGAGGAAGGCAAGCGCCGCCGCCACCGCCCGAGCCCCCATCCCGATGTGGAGCTGATCGAGGCCTCGCCACAACAGCGTTAGCCCGGCCACGGTGGTCAAGATCCAGGCCCAGAACGGGAACGGCCAGTCGACGACCAGCTGGCTGAACTCCAGGACTAGGGCGGCCATGACCAGGGCCGCACCGGCCCAGGCCATCAGGCGCGCGCGGCGGTCGTGCGGCGTGTTCATGACAGCCTCAGCGACCGGCCGCCACGGGTGAGCAGCAGCCCGAAGATGACGATGATGGCCGTGACCACGTAGGCCAGCACCGCCCCGTAGCTCAGGTTGGTGTGCTCGAAGCTCGTCTTGAAGGCGTAGAAGTACAGGTTGTAGGTCGAGTAGGCGCCAGGCCCGCCGCCCGTCAACGCGAAGATCAGGTCGAACAGCTGGATGGTGACAAGCAGCTGGATGATCAGCGCCACGCCGATGGTTGGGAGCAGGAACGGAAAGGTGACGTAGCGGAAGCGTCGCCAGCCGTTCGCGCCGTCGATCTGGGCCGCATGGATCGTCTCGCGCGGGAGGTACTGGAGGCTCACCAGGAAGATCAGCGCGATCAGCGGGAAGGTCTTCCAGACGTGGATGCCGACCAGGGTGTAGAGCGTCCCGGGCACTCCGGTAAAGAACGCCACAGGCGTGTCCGTTACCCCCAGCTGGACGAGCCATGGCGCGAGCAGGCCACGCCGCCCGTCGAGGAACCACTGGAACATGGCCGCCACGACGACTGGCGGGAGCGCCCAGGGAATCAGCAGCGACGCCCGGACCAGCATCCGCCCCGGAAAGTCCTGGTTCAGCACCAGAGCGACACCCAGACCGATGATCACGGCCAGGATGCACGCCGGAACGACGTACATCACCGTCTGGACGAGCGACTGCCGGAACAGCGGATCCTCGAGGAGGCGCGCCCAGTTGTCGAGGCCGACCCAGCTGCGTTCGGCACCGAGGGTGGATGCTCGGGTGAAGGTGAGGGACACGGAGAAGAGCAGCGGGTAGATGATCAGCGCCAGCACGAGGAGGAAGGTCGGCGCCAGGAAGATGCCCGCATAGGCGAGGTTCTCGCGCCTGATGGGCAGGCGGCTGAGCCAGCTGCCGCGCCGGACCACCATTGGTGACTCGGTCATGACGGCTCCTCGACCGATGCCGTCTCGAGCCGCTGCTCCGAGCTCGGGTCGAAGAAGTGCATCGTGCGCAGGCTGAATCGCAGCCGAACGGAGTCGCCCGGCTGGAGCTCGTCACCCTCCACCACCCGCGCTCGGACGGACCAGCCATCCACCGATGCCGTCACGTAGCTGTCCGGGGGGACGACCTCCGTCAGGGTGACCTTCCCCACCACGCCGGTCGTGGCACCAACGGCGCGCGTGGCCAGCACGGACTCCGGCCTGATCCCGATCAGCACCTGGCCCTCGGGTGTCCGGAAGCCGTTGGCGCGCGGCCCAAGGTCGATGGCGAGCCCTCCCTCGCCGTGCAGCAGCATCGACCCATCCCCATCGCTGACTGTCCCGGTCAGGAAATTCATCGGCAGCCGCCCGAGGAACGAGGCGACGAAGCGGTCCGCCGGGCGATGGTAGACGTCGCTCGGCTTATCGGCCTGGTGGATGCGTCCGGCCGCCATGACCACCACCTCGTCGCCCATGGCGGAGGCGTCGTCCTGGTCATGGGTCACGTAGATGAAGGTCGCCTTGAGCTCGGCGTGAATGCGCTTCAGCTCCTCGCGGGTGGTCATCCGGAGGTTCGCATCAAGGTTGCTGATCGGCTCGTCAAGGAGGAAGACCTTCGGCTCGCGCACGATCGCCCGGCCCAGGGCGACGCGCTGCCGCTCGCCGCCGCTCAGCTGCCTCGGCTGTCGGTCCAGGGTGGGACCGATGCCGAGCATCGCAGCGACGTCGTCAACGCGGCGGTAGCGCTCGGCGCGCGGCAGGCCGCGAAGCTGGAGCGGGAAGGCGATGTTGTCCCGAGCGGTCATGTTCGGGTAGAGGGCATAGGACTGGAAGACCATGGCCACGTCGCGACGCTCGGGCGTCACGTTTGTGACGTCCACGCCGTCGAACTGGATACGGCCCGAGGTGACCTCCTCGATGCCGGCCAGCAGCTTGAGGATGGTCGTCTTCCCCGAACCCGACGGCCCCAGGATGCAGGTGAACAGCCCGTCCTTAAAGGTAACCGATGTCTCCTGCAGGGCGTCGTGGGCGAGCCCACGGTAGCGCTTCACCACGCCGTCGAGCCGAACCTCAGCCACCGGCGCCTCCAGACCCGGTCCCGACAGCAAACCGGCTGGCCGTCAGCTGCGCCCACTCCTCGACGACGAACTCCTGAGAGGCATGCAGGTCATCGGCCAGATACTCGATCTCGAATGGCTCAAGGGCCCTGTGCCCGGCCCGCACCCCGATTCGTCGCAGGTAGGAACGGCGCAGTCGCGTCAGGTCGACTTCGGTCACGCCCATCTCCGCGACGCTGGGTGGGAATGCGATGCGCTGCCCGGGCACGTCGTCCTCGCGCTTGCCGGTCGTGACCTCGATGCCCATCTGGAGCGCCAGCGTCAACTGCGCGGTCGGGTGCTTGCCGGCTCCGGTGTACTCGGTCTCCTGCACGACCACGATCTCGTCCTCGCCGTACTCGCGGGCGATGACCATGGCGGCGGCCAGTGACGTGTTACCGGCCGGTCCACGCTCCAGGCCCTCGAGGTCGGCCAGCAGCTGGGTCGCGTAGAAGACCTCGCCCTGCGTGACCGTGACGTATCGGTCCAGGTGGCGCAGGCCGCGGGCTGCGTTTCGCGGGACGTCGACGCGGTCGGGATCCACCGTGAACGGAAACCCGAACCCGGTGTGGCCGGTGGTGAACGACTTGCGGTTGAAGTCGGTGTCGCTGGCCATGTGCAGGCCGGTCAGGTCGACGCTGGCGCCGATGACCGCCGTGCCGCCAGCGCCCCCCCGGCGCAACCCGCGGGCGGTCCCGGTCACGTTCCCGCCGCCCGCGTGGGTGATCACGGCCACAGCCGGCGGCCGGCCGAAACGCTCCTGGCACTCTGTCGCGATCTCGTGGCCGAGCGTCTCGATCCCCAGTGTCGCGTACGGCGTGTAAAGGCTGGCGTTGAAATAGCCGGTCTCCTCCAGCAGAAGCAACTGGATGTAGAACAGCTCTGGGCCCACGGTCAGCTGCCAGACCTCGGCGCCATACGCCTCGCAGGCACGCGTCTTCTCCAGCACCTCCGGCTGCCCGCGCCCCTGCGAGTCGAACACTTCCTGGAGGATCAGCGCCTTCAACCCGTAGATCGCGGCCTGCGACGCCACCGCCGCGCCGTAGTTCCCCGAGGTGGCGGCGATGACGCCGGCGAAGCCGTTCTCGGCGGCCTGCGCCAGGCACAGCGACGCGCGACGCGCCTTGAAGCTGCCGGCGGCGTTGGCGGCCTCATCCTTGATGAAGATTCGCGCGCCACTGCCGGGGGGTGAGGCCTGGCGCACGAGACGGCTCAGCCGCTCGAGCTCCCACAGGGGCGTATCTCCGACCTTATGGGCACGCTGGACCTCGCGCACCTGGTCGAGCGTGTACGGCGGGCTCGTCGCCAGGCCCTCGTAGTCGAACGCGATACCACCCGGTCGTTCATACCGGTCGTAATCGATCCCCGCCGAGCGGCGCATGATCTCGCCCCGCCGAGCCATGACGGCCACATACCCCGTCTCGGAACTCACCCTGAAGCCGCCTTCTCGAGCGCCTCGCGAGCCTCCTCGCCCAGCCGGAGGAGCTCCGGCACGGGATTGCCGAAGTCGGCCGGATTCCGCGGGTTGACGGCCGTGAGGCGGCCGCTCACCTGCCGTCCGGCGAGGGTGCGAACCGTGGCCTCGGCACCCATCGGTGCATCGGCCATCAGGAAGCCGCGAATGCGGGCCACGAAGTCGACTCGGGCGGTGTCGTCGGGGGCGTTGGGCGCGCGCTCGCCGGCACTGAGGACCACCTGTTGGACCTCGACCCACAGCCCTGTCGGGACGGGATCGCTCTGGGCCGGTGGCACGCCGGAATCCTCCACGACGCCTCCAACAAGTAGTCCCCCAACGGCCGCGTCAGTGTCACGTACAATATAGCGCCCGGGGGGCTTGCGTCAACGCATACAGTACAATCCTAGGCGCGCACGGAGGACCGCTGCAGGTGTCCACCCTTGTCCAGGACGATGCCCTTACGGCTTTCGCCGACGAGCTGCGAGGGCCCCTTCTCACCCCCGGCATGGAGGCTTACGAGGCCGCCAGGCGGGTCTTCAACGGGATGATTGACCGGCACCCGGCGTTGATTGCCCAATGCCTGGGAGCCTCCGACGTGAAGGTGGCGGTCGACTACGCGCGGGCGCACGACCTGCCCGTGGCCATCCGTGGCGGCGGCCACAACGTGGCGGGCCACGGCACCTGCGACGGCGGAGTGCTCATCGACTTCTCCCGGATGCGGACCGCCCGGGTTGACGTCGAGGCGCAGACGGTCCGCGCCGACCCGGGCTGCACCTGGACCGACTTCGATACCGAGACCGCCGCCGAGGGCTTGGCGACCACCGGTGGGACGGTCGGGAGCACGGGCATCGGGGGACTGACGCTCGGCGGTGGGCTTGGCTTCCTGATGGGCGCCTACGGGCTGACCTGCGACAACCTCCTCTCGGCGGACCTCGTCACCGCCGACGGCAAGCTCCTGACCGTAAGCGACCGCGCCAATCCCGACCTCTTCTGGGGGATCCGCGGTGGTGGCGGCAACTTCGGCGTGGTGACCTCATTCGAGTATCGGCTCCATCCGATCGATACCCTGCTGGCGGGCCTGGTGCTCTACCCCGCCGACAGCGCCCGCGAAGCGCTGAAGCTGTTCAGGGCCACCAGCATGGAGAGCCCCGATGAGCTGTCGTGCGCGTTCGCCATGATCACCCTCCCTGACGGCCCGAAGGTGGCGGCCATCGCCGCCTGCTTCAGTGGACCGATCTCCGACGGGGAGCGCCTGGTCGCGCCGCTGCGCAGTTTGGGACCGCCGGTCGACGACGGCATCCGGCCGATGCGCTACCCGGAGGTCCAGCGCACCTTCGCCGAGATCCCGTTCGGGCTGCATAACTACTGGAAGGGCCACCTTATCCGCGAGATGGCCGATGACGTGGTGGACGCGACCATGGAGGCCTTCGAGACCATGACCTCGGAGCATGCGGCGATCCTGATCGAGGCCCCGCACGGCGCCGTTCACCGCGTCCCACCGGAAAGCACCGCATTTGGCCAGCGCGACGCCCGATTCAACGCCAGCGCCCTGGCCATCTGGGAGCCTTCGGAGGACGGGGACCGGCACGTCGCGTGGACGCGCAGGTACGCCGATGCCGTTCTTCCCTTCGCCTCGGGCGGCTACATCAACTATCTCGGCGACGATGCGTCCGCGGACGACGTCAGGGCGGCATACGGCGCAGCGCGCTTCCAACGTCTGACCGAGCTGAAGACCAAGTACGACCCGACGAACCTGTTCCGGTTCAACCAGAACATCAAGCCCGCAGCGGCCGAATGAGATTCGGTCTCCATCTGCCAAACTTCGGCCCGGTCGGCGACCCGAAGATGCTCGCCAGCCTGGCCGCCGAGGCCGAGTCGGCGGGCTGGGACGGCTTCTTCCTGTGGGACCACATCCTGGGTGATCCGCAATGGCGCGAGCCGATGGTCGATCCCTGGATCGCCCTCGCGGCGGTGGCGTGCGCGACGCGTGAGATTCGGCTCGGTGCGCTGGTCACCGCCGTTCCGCGCCGGCGCCCCTGGCACCTGGCGCGTGAGACGACGACGCTCGATCATCTGTCTGATGGCAGACTGATCGTGGGGGTTGGCCTCGGATTCCCGGCCGATGCCGAGTTCGAGCAATTCGGAGAAGAGGGAGACGTTCGGCGGCGGGCCCACCGCCTCGACGAAGGGCTGGCGGTCATGGCGGGCCTGTGGAGCGGCGAGCCATTCGCCTTCGACGGTGACGAGTACCAGATGCGCGAGACCGTCTTCCTGCCGACGCCGCTCCAGCGTCCCCGACCGCCGGTGTGGGTCGCCTGCCGCTGGCCCAACCGCGCGCCGCTGCGGCGCGCCGCGCGTTGGGACGGCATCTTCCCGGAACATGCCGGCGGCACCCGTCTCTCGCCGCCGGAGCTGACCGAGCTGCTCCGTTACGTCCGCCAGCACCGCGAACGAGCCGATCAATTCGACGCGATCGTCGCGGGCAGGTCGGGCGAACTCGCCGACACAGAGCTCGCCGCCTACGCGGCCGCCGGCGCGACGTGGTGGCTGGAAAGCATCGCGCCAGACGATCCGCTGACTGCTGTGCGGGAACGTATCTCTGCCGGTCCGCCGACTGTCGACAGGCGAGACGACATAGGCTAGAGGCCTCGGAGGGCGGTCATGGCATCACGTCGCCTGCGATCCGACGCAGCCGCAGCCACCGCGTAGGCGCGCGCCGGGGACGAGTACCTCCCTGTCGATCGCCCTCCGCAGCACGTCCCAGTCAGGACTCCAACCGGTCATGCGATCGACTCAAGCTCGACCTGCTCGACGGAGCTCCACAGGAGTCGCACGGAATGTGCGATCGGGTGACGTGACCGAGGGCTTGACCGACCGCGCGGCCACGACATCTGGTGCCGGCAGCGAGATCCTTGTGGCGATCGTCAACCATGCGGCGACCGGCGCTACCGCATAAGGGGTGCTGATAAGGGTGCTCGAGTTCGCCCAGAAAAGCCGAAATCGGCTAGAACTCGTCGGGGCCGCCGCACCAGTCGACGTTGGTGACTCTGGCGTCTCCATCCAATCGAGGCGGAACACTTCATCCACGGCCTACGTCAGACGGGTCTCGGCCACAACCACTAGTGATTCGATCCCTGGTCGCCGTCCTCGTCGGGTTGGTGACTCGCCCTGTTTACAGCCGTCATGAGCTCGCGGAGGCCTGACTCCGGCTCCGGACCGCCAGCCGGAGCTGCGAACTCGAGCACGCCACGGATCGGCATCGTTTGGAAGTAGCTGTGGAAGTGAGGATCTAGCTCGTCCGGATCTTCCGTGGGGTTGCCGAATGTGGCTCCGAGCACCGGCGCCAGCGACCTCAGGAGTTGAGACACCGCCACGCGGCCCTGCTCGTCCCGAAGCCAGTCCTCCAGCGGAGACATGTCGGTGAGCATCGGCGAATGGGGGCGCTCTGGAAGCGCCGTCACCGCAATGACGGCGCGAATGTCCCTGGAGGACGAGCCGAGCATCAGATCGAAGTCTCCAGGCTCCACGAGCCAGTCCCCGCGCTTCGGATCCCAATAGGCAAATGCCCGCCTGTCCAGCTCGATGTGAACCGTGCGAGCTTCGCCCGGCTCGAGCGAGACCTTGGCAAAGCCCTTGAGCTCCCTGTCTGGCCTCCGCACAGTGGCGGTGACGTCGTGGACGTAGAGCTGCACGACCTCACTGCCCGATCGGCTCCCGGTGTTGAGGACGTCGACCGCGACGGTGATCCCATCCGAGGCAGCGAATGAGGTCTGCGAGGCGTGGGCGTTTCGATAGTCGAAGGTGGTATAGGAGAGGCCGTGACCGAAGGGGAACGCCACCGGGAGGTCTCGTGCGTCATACCACCGGTAGCCGACGAACACACCTTCGCCGTACCGGACGATGTCTCCATCGCCCGGGAAGTCGAGGTACGCGGGCGTGTCCTCGAGCCGCACCGGGAACGTCTCCGCGAGACGGCCTGACGGGTTGACGACACCGAAGAGGACATCGGCCACCGCACCACCCGCCGCCTGTCCTGCATACCAGGCCTGAAGCACGGCGGCTGGCCGCTGGATCCATGGCGATACGGTCACGGCCGATCCGGTGAATAGCACCACCACAGTGCTCGGCTGAGCCCTGCAAACCGCGTCGATCAGGGTCAGCTGATGCGGCGGGAACCGAAGCGCGGGTACGCCCCGAGATTTCTCCCTAGGTCATGACTTTGTTCGAACGCGCGTCGTTGCCTGATGCAGGGAGCTTGCTGGAATCGATTTAGAACACCGGTTCAGCGCGATTCGAGCGTGGATCGGGCCTGGTGTCGACGACCAGCCGGCAGTTCACCGCCTCATAAGGGTGCTTATAAGGGTGCTTCAGAGCTCTATAGAACAAGCGGCAGGCCTCCGTCGGCCGCCGAATCGGGGTGAGTCAGATGCCCATTCCGAAATGAGTCAGATGCCCATTCCGAAAACGGAAAGAGTCAGTTGCCCTATCTGGGCAAGCCAATTCTAAACGATCTCGAGGCTCGGACTCGTGATCGCAGAACCTCGCTATCGCCTCGGACTCTGCCGACAGTAGGCTGAAGGCTACG
>JACCWY010000009.1 GCA_013697395.1 Chloroflexota bacterium
CGAACCCGTTGACCCGCGTTCCGATCCGCCCGCCGCTGAGCCGATACAACCACCGATGCACGAACCACACGGCTCTGAGGGTCGGGGAGAGTCGTACGGCTGCCATGCGCCAGGTTGTACCACGGCGCATCACCGCGCGGCGGCCGCCGGTGGGATTTCCTTCGCTGCCAGGGAGGGGCCCGGGCGCAGGAGCAGCCCAGCGCCGATGACCGTGGTCAGCACGAGTGCCAGGCGCGCGAGGAGCATCGCCGCCAGGGCAACCTCACCCGGCAGCCCGAGCGCGACGAAGAGGACGACCAGTGCTCCCTCCTGGACGCCGAGCCCGCTCGGCGCGAGTGGCACCGCCAGGCTGAGCCGCGCGACCGTCAGCGCGGCAAGGACCGGTCCGGCCGGTGTCGCCGGGTCGACGGCGAGGACGAGTAGCCAGGTCAGCCCAATGCTCCCCGCGTGGAAAGCGAGCCCATGCCCCAGCCCGATGACCGTCGCCGTCCCGAGCCGTCGAACCCGACCGTCATCGGGCTCCGGCGCCCCGCCGATGATGCGGGCGAGGCGGGCGTGGGCGCCACGGAGCGGCGCGGGTGGCGCGAGGAGGAGCCAGGCAGCGACGGCGACAGCGCCCGCGAAGATCGCGCCGCCGGCGACGATCGTGCCGGCGCTGGCGGCGTGTGTGGCGAGGACCACGAGACCGAACATGCTGAGGACGCTCAGCGCCAGGTAGCTCGTCGCCCGCTGCACGATGAGCGGCGCCACCGCCACCGACCAGCCGTGGCCGGACCCGCGCAGCGTCGTCGCGCGGTGGATGTCGCCACCGAGGTTGGCCGGAGTGACGCCGCCGATCGCCTGGGCGGCGTAGAAGAGTGCGAGCGCGGTGGCCCATGGCAGCCGCACGCCGGTGGTGGTGGCGAGGATCGAGCGCCAGCCGGCCGCCGGCACGATATGGATGGCGGCCAGCCCGAGCACGGCGGGGACCACGAAACGGAGGTCCGCCTGCGCCAGCCGATCGCCGATCGCGATCGGACTCACGCTGACGATGACGGCGAGGAGGACCGCGATGCCGAGGGCCGGGCGCACGAGCCGCCGCCACTGCGCGCTCACGAGGCCACCGGCGTGCTGACCACCACGCGCCGGTCCCGAGCGAGCGCGCTGCGCAGCGCCGCCAGCACGGGCTCGACCGCGGCCGGGATGGCGAGGAGGTCGCGCTCATCGAGCCAGCGGACGTTCTTCTCGGCGTACACAAGCGGCACGAGCGGCACCGAGGCGCGCTCGGCGAAGAGCATCCCGTGGTAGCGCATCGACACCACGACGGAGAGCAGGCCGAAGGCCGACAGCACGGCCCCCGGATGGCACTCGCCCTCCACGACGGCGAGCCGGGGCTGCATCGCTCGCAGCCGATGCCCGAGGCGGAGATCGTCGTGCGCGGGCACGCGTGGGTGGCGGCTCATCGGGATGAAGCAGAACTGGGTGTCCGGCAGGGCGTCCATGGTGCTCGCCACCGCGGCGAGGGCCGCATCGGCCAGGGCGGGCTGAATGCCGGCAAGCGCGAGGCCAACGACCGGTCGTCCCGTGTCGACGCCGGCCGTCCGGAGAAGTTGACGACCGACGTCGGCCGACGGCATCGGCATCCACTGCGAAAGGTCCGGCGCCAGGCTGGCGTCCACCTCCCAGCCCTCGAGAATCGCCACCGAGCGCCGATCCCGCACGGTCACGTGCGTCGCGTGCCGCAGGAGCCTCGGCAGGAGCGCGCGGGCGCTCGGCGCCAGGTTGGCGTCGATGTCGACCCCCTCGACCATGACCGACCGGCCCAGCGCCATGGCGGCCAGGCCGAAGAGCGGCAGCAGGCGTCCGATCGACCCCATGTCTCGCCCGAACAGGCCGCCGCCGCCGATCACGAGCGAGCGATGACGGAGCAACGCGGGCCCGGCAGCGCCGATCCCGATCGCCGGCACGCCGTGCAGGCGGGTCGTCTCGGCAGGGTTGCGGCTGATGACGGTGACCGTTCGTGGGCCGAGCCTGGTCAGCAGCCCGGCCAGGATGGCCTCGTCGCCGATGTTTCGATACCCGTAGCCCCCGACGACCAGCACGGGCTCATGCAACTGCTCGATCACCCTGGTCACGGCGATCCCGACGCCTGTCGGAGCAACACCCGGTACGGGCCGAAAGCTCGTGCCTCCTCGAATCCGAGTGCCTCGAGCCGGTGGAGTCTCGCCGGGTAGGCAGGATCGGGCTCGTAGAGGAGTGCGGCACCGACGTTGTATCCCTCGACGACGTCCATCGGCTCCAGGAGGCCAAGTCCGGTCGAGGCCCTGCCGGCGGTGAGGGCGGTGATGAGCAGATCGATCCGACCGGAGCTGCCGCTCTCGGCTCGAAGGCCGCCGTCCGGCGCCGCGGTCAGGCGGGCCCCCGCCTGGGTTGCGTGGACCCGCACGCACGGTTCCGATCCGCCCAGCTCGGTGAAGCACGCGATCGCTTCGCTGCCGTCGATCTCGAGCGACGTGATCGCGATGCCGAACGCCGGCACCAGCTCGGTCGACAGGCGATGGTCCGGAGCCGACTGGATGAGCCGCAGGGTCGTGCCATCGCGGAACGCCGTCACGGTCTGGGTGTAGGAGAATCTCGGGTCGGCGGACTGGCCCCAGACCGTCCTGATGCTCGCCTGGCGATCCGTTTCGCGCTGCGTCGCGCGCATGGGCACGAGCGTGGCGGCCGCGACCGTTGGCCCGTCGCCGGCGACGAGGGTTTCTGTCGTCGGCACGCGGAGGAGATCCACGAACTCGCCGCCATGGTTGGCGCGCAGGAGCAGCTCGGTCGGGACGCCATCGGCGCCCGGCCCGGTGCGGCCGATGAACTGGGCGGCCACGTATCCGCTGGTCAGGGTCTGGGTCGAGCGCAGGAGCACGTCGGCGTCCCTGCTGCGCTGCCATTCGGTCGGCCGAAACGCGTAGCGCACCGGCTGGCTGAACAGCGCCTCGTGCCCGGTCAGACCCTCGACCCACTTCCCGTCGCGGACCTCGGTGAGCACGGCCTCCCCATTGCTGAGCCCACCGCCAAGCCACTCGACCGCGGCGGTCAGGGACTGCGCGTCACGGGGCTGGTAGACGCCGACCTGGCGTTCGTAGCGACCCACCGTCAGCGGGGCGGCCACCATGGTGGTCGCCACGAGCACCGCCGCAGGTAAGATGCCGCCCGGAATCCGACGACTGGACTCTCGCAGCCCAATGGCCACCCTGGCGAGCACCCACATGACGGCGGCGCCGGCCGCCACGACCAGCGGTGCCAGGAGCAGCGTCGCGAAGCGCGGGTAGTCCGTCGCTGCACCGGAGACGACGGAGAGGGCCAGCGTGCCCCACGTCACGCCCGCCCAGGCGAGGAGGTAGAGGTAGCCGCCGATCCGACGCCGCGCGATGTCGCCGATCGCACCGACCGCCATCGCCGCGGTGCCGACTACCAGGACGATCGTCGTCGGCCCATAGGAGAGGAGCACGCTGAAGAGTCGGTCGGGACCGCGGTAGGCGAGGCTGGCGGGATTGGTGAGGTAATCCGCACTCGCAGGCAGCAGGACGAGCAGCCAGTACCCGGCCACGCCCGCGACGGCCACCACGAGTGGCAACAGCGCAAGGGTCAACGGCTGCCATCCGAGGCGCCGCAGCCCAATCGCGGACAGTGCTGCGGCGGCGAGGCCGGTGGGCACGGCGATCGTGCCGGTGCCGACGTGCGCGAAGGCGGCGAGCGCCATGGCGACGGTCCCCAACAGCCACCATCGGCGCACGACTCGGTCCTCGCGGCCGGCGCGCGCGAAGGCTGCGACACTGAGGCACATGCATGACATCGATGCGGCCTGGAGCAGCCCGCCGAAGGCAAACAGCTCGAGGAACCGGTCAGTCACCAGCAGCCCGATGACTGCGCTGAATGCGCCGACCCACCGGCTGCGGAGCACGAGGGTTCCGGTGAGATAGAAGCCGATGCCCATGCCTGCCAACAAGATGGTGTTGATGACGTGGAGCGCGGCCACCGGGTCGGGCACCATGACTCGCACCGCCGCCAGCAGCCCGGGCACGACCGGCGGGAGGGCGGTGATGACGCGGTAGTCGGGAACGTTTTCGCCGAGGTAGTAGCGCGAGGTCATCAGCCATTGGCCGTAGTCGCCGCGGCCGGCGATCGGGGTGGTAACCGTGACAAGCGTGAGGCCGGCCAGCACCGCAACGGTAATGAGCAGGGGGAGGAGCTCGATCGTCGGTATGGCGATGCCTGGCATGCGGCCAGGGATCCAGCGAGCAGGCCGGTAGACATCGCGTGGTGGATCGGTCACGACCATCGCAGCCTCCTCACCGGCCGGGTGAGCGGATCGTCCGCGGTCTCGCCGCGGTACACCCGCTCCATCCGCAGCGCCAGGGCGTCCCAGTCGCGGGCCGCGCCCGCCGTGCGCGCCGCAGCAGAGAGCGTGGCCAGGCGGGCCGGATCTGCCAGGAGCGACGCGATAGCCGCCGCGAGCGCCTCGGCGGTCGGCTCCACGACCAGCCCGTCGATGTCGTGGCGGACGAGGTCGGGCGCCGCGCTGAACGGGCTGCGCACCACGACCGGGACGGCCCCCGCCGCTTGCGCTTCCGCTACCGCCATGCCGTAGCCCTCGCGAACTGACGGCATGACGAGAAGCTGCGCCGCGCGCAGCAGCCGCGGGACCTCGGCCGCAGGGATGCGCCCATGGAAGCGCACTCGCTCGCCGATCCCCAGCTCTGCTGCCCGAGCCTCCAGGGCCGCCCGCTCCGGGCCGTCGCCGACGATGGCAACGCGAAGGCGCGGGAACCGATCGACAAGAGCCGAGGCTGCCTCGAGGAGCAGGTCGATCCGCTTCTCGTCGATGAGGCGGCCGATGAACAGGAGGTCGGCGCCCTCTTCGGCCGGTACCGCGCTCGCGATCCCGGCGAGGTCCACCCCGTTCTCCACGACCTCGAGCCGCGGGTTGTCGGACATGCCCATCGCGCCGGCGGTGAAGTCCGACACTGCCACCACCCGGTCGCCCATCCTGCGGCCACCGGACTCGAGCCAGCGGGCGACGCGCGCCACCGCCGGCCGGTGGGGGAGGTACGCGTCCCAGTGCGGGCCCCAGAACTCGTGCCAGGTGGCGATGAGCCGCGCGCCGCGAACGCGCGCGGCGAGCGCCGTGGTGTAGAGCGGCAGGTACGGCGTGGCCGAGCAGTCGATCACGTCCCAGCGATGTCGGAGGAGGAACGGCAGGAGGCGGGCGGAGAACGCCACCGCCTCCCGGACGGTTCGCTTCCCGTCCTCGCCGTACAGGGCCGGGGGACGACCAACACCGTGGAGCGTGACCCCGTCGCGCTCGATCCGCGCAGGCCCGTCCCACCACTGCCAGCCGACAAGGTGCACCTCATGCCGATCACGCAGGCGCTGGCCGAGCTCGTGGAAGCGGCGCTCGGCGCCGCCCGCCACCCAGGGGTAGACCGCGTCGTAGACGAGGGCGATCCGCAAGGGTCGCTCCGCTCAGGCCGAGTCGACGGTGACGAGCAAGAAGCCGGCCAGGCCGAGCTCGGCGCCCACGATCATGAGCGTCTGGGCGAGGGCTGCCAGCGACAGGCTATCGATGGCGGCCGCGCTCGTCGTCCACGCCCCGAACAGGAGCAGCTCGGTGACGAGGCCGCCGAGGAACAGCGCCGCGCCCAGCGCGAGCACCGCCTCAAGGCGGAACCAGCGCCGGTAGAGGCGCGCCCATCGGTCCTCGCGCAGGAAGCCATGAGAGACGCCGTAGAGCTTGGCGATCACCCCGAGCAGCACGGCGTTCATGCCGATGGCAAGCAGGATGGTGCCGGCGAACACCGGCCGCCAGACGAGCGGGCCGATCTGCACGCCGTCGGCCGATATGAGCGAGATGACGGTCGCCAGCACACCCAGCACGACCATCGCCGCCCCCGGCAGGGTGAACAGGAAGTCGGGTGCCGCCAGCAGCAGGAAGCGAAGATGGCGCCAGCCGTCTCGAACCGTGTTGAGCTTGCTTTCCCCCCGGCGCAGCGCGTACGGCGCGGGCACCTCGGCGATCGTCAGGCCGGCCCGCGTCGCGCTCACGATCATCTCCGACGCGAGCTCCATCCCGCTCGATCGCAGGCCAAGGCGCTCGGTGACGCCGCGCCGGAAGGCGCGCAGGCCGCTCTGGCTGTCCCCGATGCGGGTGCCGAAGAAGAGCCGGATGACGAGGTTGATGATGGGTGAGCCGATGTATCGATGCGCCCACGGCATCGCGCCGGCCGCGATCCCACCCGCAAAGCGGTTGCCGAGCACCATGTCCGCCCCCTTGTCCAGGGGCGCGATGAGCGCGTCGAGGTCGGAGAAGTCGTAGGTGTCATCCGAGTCGCCCATTACGATGTAGTCGCCTCGCGCCTCGGCGAAGCCTCGCAGATACGCCTGGCCGTAGCCCTGGCGACGCTCGTGGACGATTCGTGCGCCGGCCGCGGCGGCGACCTCGACAGATCGGTCGGTCGAGCCGTTGTCGACGACGACCACCTCGCCCGGTACTCCGCGCCTGGCGAGCCAGCCCGCCGCCTTCGCGACGCACACCCCAACCGTTTCCTCCTCGTTGAGGCATGGCATCACGATCGAGACCGATGGCCGCGCCGTCTCTCCGACGGCGGCTCGCGTACCGATCGCGACGCCCGGCCCCGAGCCGGTGGCACTGGCAGATTCGACGGTCATTGCGCTCCTGGGCTCTCCGGTTGGACACGGCGATGGCGCCCGCGGGCGCCATCGGATGCAGGTCCACCGGCTGTCGGTGGTCTACGGGCAGTCCCCGTACTCGTCGGTCATCACGTCACCGTGATTCATGTGCGCCGGGAGCGCGTGGTCGTTCACGCTGATCTCGACGTACTTGGCTCCCGCGGAGTGGCAGATCGTGGACTTGCCCATCGGCCCGCTCGCCATCACGCTGCTCACGGCGAAGACAGTCAGGATCAGCGCCGGCACGACGACGACGATCAGGAGGTGTTTCAGCTGTTTCATCCAGGCTCCTTGTAGCGGTGGAATCCTCCGCAGGTCGGCCATCATGGTGGCGCGAGCGGGACCGAGGCAACCCCTGACCACCCCGTACCTTCTGACCCCCGACGTCCGTCATGGGTCGAACCCCAGATCAACGTCGTCCCATCCGTGGCCACTCCGCGCGCGCATGCCGCGCGCTCAAATCCCCGTGGTGACTGTAAGCGGGCATGAATGCCTCGAAGCGACAGCCGCCCGCATGCATCTGCGAAGAAGGCGTGCTCAGCCTTGTCAGCTCACTCAGCCGGTGGATATTCGGGAACTACCTGACCGATACAGCCACCGCCCGAATAAGCCGCCGGTACGCGCCCGGTAATCGGTGCGTGTCACCATCGACCGATGCCATCACGCAGCCGAGCCCTGGACGAGTGCCACCGATGGTGGCGCCGCACCGAGCTGGAGATCGGCGACCAGCTGCGCACCGCCCGCCACGTCCTCGGGCTCACCGAGAAGCAGGTCGCAGCCGCCGTCGGCGTCTCACAATCCGAAGTCTCGCGC
>JACCWY010000057.1 GCA_013697395.1 Chloroflexota bacterium
TGATGGACTTAGCGTGACCGTATAACTGAGGCGTTTTCGCTCGGCTTCCCACGCTCGTAGCACAGCGCTCAGGCGAAAATGCTTGACATGCAAGAGGTCACTGGTTCGAGTCCAGTGTCGCCCACCAACCACCGATTCCGCGCTCGTCGAGTCGTTTTCAGCGCGCAATCCGGGCGATTCCATTAGCACAGCGCTCCGTGACCGCTTAACTGCGCGCGTTGGCTCGGCGGTCTCGAGGCTCAACGCAGTCGGACTGCCTGACGCATGGGGCTCGAGGTTGACCGGCACACGCCCTACGTCGACATCGGGGCGACGCGATCGCCAACGCGCGGCTCGCGCCAGACGTCGAGTAGCTCGGCCCACCACGCTCATAGCAAACAGCGCTCAGCCGGAAATGCTTGACGTGCATCCGAGGTTGAGCGCTGGGCTGCCCAGAGTGGGGGAGCGAGCGCAATCGACGTAGTTATGTGTCCAATGTTCGAGAGCGCGATCGGGCTGTAACGGGCCAGGAGCCCGGCTAGGCCTTGCCGGAAGGTCGGAAGGGGTAGACGGTGACCAGCTTGCGCGCACCGGCTTCCGTCTCGAAGCCCACGAGGCACGGGCTGCCGAGCGCCAAGCACTCTGATTTGGTGTGGCGTGCCGCGTGGGCCGAAGAACATGATCAGCACGCCGATCAGGCAGATGGCGTCGCCCGAGCGGGTCCCAGTTGTCGCTTTCAACACACCCGGGTAATGTCGGGAACATATGAGCAATCACTCAGATGTCCTGACTCCAGAACGATGCGAAGTCGAGTGCCTGCATCCTGAGCATGTCGCCCCGCTATTGGGGCGAATCCTCGACTACGCCGGGGCCGATCGGGTGGCGGCCACGTTCGCAATCCTGGCTGATCCCACTCGCGCGCGCGTTCTTCATTCGCTTTCGCTGGTGGGTGAATTGTGTGTCTGTGATCTGGCGCTCCTGCTCGGTATCAGCCAGTCGGCGTTGAGTCATCAGCTGCGCATGCTCCGTGACCGCAACGTGGTCGCCCGCACCAAGCGCGGGCGCGTCGTCTACTACCGCCTGGCCGACGAGCATGTGCGCCACGTCTTCAACGACGGACTCCGGCACGCCGGCGAAGCCGAACACCTCCAGGGGACCGGCGTCGCATGACCGCATCACCCTCACACGCAATCCGCAGCGCGCTTCTGACCCGCGGGCTGTTGCTCGAGTTCCTCACCGTGGGCTGGAACCTCGTCGAGGGAGTTGTTGCCGTTGTGGCGGCGATGGCGAGCGGTAGCGTGGCCCTGCTGGGCTTCGGCGTGGACAGCTTCGTGGAGTCGATCTCGGGATCGGTCCTCATCTGGCGACTCGGCTCCGAGAAGCGAGGCACCGCCAACGACGAGCGGATCGAGGCCATCGAGCGCCGGGCGGAGCAGCTTGTCGGCTTCTCGTTCTTCGCGCTGGCCGCCTACGTCGCCTTCGACGCCGTCACCTCGCTCCTCAGCCAGGAGCGCCCGGAGGCGAGCACCGTCGGCATTGCACTGGCCAGCGTGTCGATCGGGGTGATGCTGTGGCTGGCGAGAGCCAAGCGGCGCACGGCCGCAGACCTCGGGAGCCGCGCGCTGGCGGCCGACGCCGAGCAGACCCAGGCATGCTGGTACCTCTCCGTCGTTGTTTTCGCCGGCGTCGGACTCAATGCGCTGCTCGGATGGTGGTGGGCCGATCCGGTGGCTGCTATCGGCGTCTCGGTCATTCTGGCCCGCGAGGGCTGGGAGGCTTGGGCGGGCGAAGACGATGCCTGAGACTCCTTCAACGCCCGCCGGCCATTCGCACGGGCATTCCGCAGCCAATGCCGGTCGCAGCCGGCTGCTGATCGTCCTGGCGCTGGTCGTCGCCTTCCTGGTCGTGGAGATCATCGGCAGCGTGTTGACCAACAGCCTGGCGCTGTTGGCGGATGCCGGCCACATGCTGACCGATGCGGTGGGGGTCGGGCTGGCCCTGCTGGCCATTCATTTCGCCGCCAGGCCGGCCACCGCCAACAAGTCGTTCGGCTACTACCGCCTTGAGATCCTGGCGGCGGTCGGCAATGCGGTCCTGCTCTTCGGCGTCGCGGCTTACATCCTGTTCGAGGCCTACCAGCGCTTCGGCCAGCCGCCCGAGGTCCAAGGCATTCCGATGCTCGCGGTGGCGGCCGTCGGGCTGGTCGTCAACCTCGTTTCGGTGCGCCTGCTGTCCGCCGGCGCGCAGACCAGTCTCAACATGCGAGGCGCCTACCTCGAGGTCCTCGGCGATCTGCTCGGCTCGGTTGCCGTCCTGATTGCCGGCCTGATCATCCTCACCACCGGCTGGACGCTGGCCGATCCGATCGCGTCGGTTCTCATCGCCCTCCTGATCCTCCCGCGCACCTGGAGCCTGCTGCGCGAGGCGATCGATGTGCTGCTGCAGGCCACGCCCAAGGGCGTCGACCTGGCCGAGGTGCGCGCACACCTGCTGCGCGGCGAGGGCATCGTGGACGCGCTTGACCTCCATGCCTGGACACTGACCTGCGGAATGCACGTGGTCTCGGCGCACGTCGTCATCGAGCCCACCGCAAACGCCGCCGAAGTGTTGGACGAGGTGTGTCGCTGCCTCTCGGACGACTTCGACATGGAGCACTCGACCATTCAGCTCGAGACCACCGATCGACGGCGCCTGGAAGAGGGTGGCCACGCATGACGAGGACTAGCCGGCATTGGTCGCGCACTCCGCCTACCCCGCTCGTCGAGGTCCTTCGGCCGCCTGACTATCCCGCCCGGTGAACCAATAGCAATTGAAGTCTTCTAGAGGAAGAAAGTGAACAGGCCGGCCATGCGCGCGAACGCGTTCGTGAAGATGAGCACGCCCATGGCCATGATGAACACGCCTGCCACGATCTCGACCGCGCGATGCCAACGACGCAGCCCATCCATCACCGGCCCGAGCTTGGGTAGGGCCACCGCCGCGAGCAGGAATGGGA
>JACCWY010000072.1 GCA_013697395.1 Chloroflexota bacterium
AACAGGTACCACCAGACGACCCTGACCAGCTGCCACGGCCCGCCTTCGAAAACCCAGACGACGCCGAGCGGCACCAACAGGACAAGCATTGCCGGGACGATCAGCAAGGCGCCGACGATGAACAGGAGGCCGCGAAGCCGCCAGGCCAAGAGCCAGCTAGCGAGCAGCGCCCAGGCGACCAACTGCCATACCCACCACGTGCCGCTGGCCCAGGCGATCCCGCCGACGCCGACTGCCAGATGAGCCGTGACGGCGAGGAAGCCGATGACGGTCACCCACCAGCCCTTTCGTTGTCTCTTGGCGCCAGGTTTGGCCGGGTCGTCCGCCATCCCGAACGTCCGGAACGTCGTCTCGAAACTGACAGTCGCCCACACTAGCCAGCGCCGGGCCCAGCCGACCCTGACCTCAGCGAGCGCGCGGCGGAAGACGCGGTCGGCCTCGTGGCGGTCGATCTCATCGACGAGCTGATCATGGACAAGCGCAGCGCGCGTGTGCCGGCCGTAGCTGGCGACGAACCACCACAGGATCCAGGGGACCGACGCCAGGTCGGTATCGCCAACCTTGGCCGGGTCGATCTCGTAGCGCCCGCGGCCAGTGTCGACGTAGGCGAACGGTCGGAGAAGTCGGAACGTGTTGCGGCCGACCTGTCGGAGGTCGACCGGCTCATCAGGCTCGAATGGCAATCGCGTCTACGAGTAAGTATCGCCGCAGCTGCTGGAAGGTGCAAGTGGCCCCGCTGACCGTCGCACTTCGCGTGCGTCCGGCGGGGACAGCCTTAGAGGTACACAAGGGGTCCTCGGCGTCCCGCGCGCAGATGTCGCGGGCAGGGGGGCGCTCCCAGGCATCCGCAGCGGCGCTCCTCGCCTCCACGTCGTCCTCGTCCAGGGCACCACCCCCTAGTGCGCGAGGCCCGGAGCCATGTCTACTGCTCCTCACTGCGCAAGAGGACGGCGTTCCGCTACCCGCTTTCCTCGAAGCACGCCGAGCCTCCTGCTCGATGAGCTCGACGACGGCGCCTCAGGCGGCACTCACCGGGGCCGAGTGGGCTCGTCGCGCACGCCCAGGGGCTCGTAGCAAGCGAGCATCAGTCGGAAGTGACGGCGTACAGCAGCGGGCGGTGCTCTGACGTCTGGTTCAAGCTGACAATGGTCGCGTGACCGGAGTCGCGAAGTGTTCCGAGCAAGCAACGAGCCGCGCCGACGCGCGTGGCAAAGAGGGCCCGCGCGGTTGTGGACCGCACATAGCCGCGCGCTACGCGAGAGCCTGCATCGGGCGCTTCTGAGACGCCAGGAGGGCACTGCCAGCTTGAGGCCGCTCAGGCCTACGTGACGGCTACGGACGCGGCCCGCGCGCGGCCACGGGCCCGCGGCATCTCGTATTTTCTTGACTCTTGGCATTCTGGCTGTCACGGTGTCTGCACACCGTAGTCAGCCTGTAGCGGCGGTGGTCCAGATTTCCGTCCGAGGAGGAGGTCTCCGTTGCTGTTCAGCAAGCGTTCATCGCGCGTGCGTTCCCGTCACGAATCCGCAACGGCTGGGGTGGCACTCGCGGCTTCGTCGCTCGCCCCCGCTCGTCTACGCGCCAGGATACGCGCACGCCTGCTGGTCGCGGCGCTTGTCGCAGTTTCGTGGGCGCTGGCGACAGCCGCCCCCGCGAACTCCGCCGCGCCGTACAACGTGAGTCCGCCTGTGATCGGAGGCAACCTGGTCGAGGGCGCGCGGGCGACAGCGCATCCGGGCACGTGGGAGGGCCTCCCGGCCCTGGCCTACACGTACCAGTGGCAGCGCTGCGCAAACGCCGCAAGCGGCGAGCTGTGTCGACGTAGAGGTTCAGGGGCCGGCGTATCAGCTGACGACGCTCGACGTCCACAAGTGGCTGCGGATCACCGCAACCGCTACCGGCAGGATTGGGTTCGGCACCGCGACGTCCGGCATCGCCGGTCCTGTCTCCTCCGCGATCGTCACGATCCTCGCGCCGCGAAACCTCACGCCACCTGTCATCTCCGGAAATCCGGTGGTCGGCGAGATGCTCGACGCCTCCGAGGGCACCTGGCACTCATCGCCGGAAACGACCTTCACGTACCGGTGGCAGCGATGCGGTGGCCCCGATGGCCTGATGGGCAGCAGCACAACGAGCACCACAGCGTGTGCTGACATTCCTGGCGCGGTCGCACCGTACTACGTCGTGACGAACGCTGACATCGCGAGCTCGATCACGGTTCTGGTAACACCTCTTGTTGCCGGCGTTGTTACAGGTGGTTTGCCCCCCATCGCAGCCGCCGCAACAGGAGGTGCGGTGTGCGGTGACGACTACTGCGGACCGCCACCGTGCGAGCCCCCCTACTGGAAGCCGGGGGTCGCTTACGTAAGCCTACATGTACCTGCCACTGTGCGTCCCGCCGGGGCCGATCTCCAATGGTCCGGGAGCGCCGGTCAGTACTTCCGCGGGTACGAGGTTCACCGAGGAGAAAGCGCGAACTTCATCCCTACTGGCGCCACGCTGCTGGCGAGTTTCGATGATCCGACGGTCTCATCGTACAACGACACCAGTGGGAGCCCGGAAGAACCTGCTTTCTATAAGGTCGTACTGCTGACGTCTTGCGGCACGCTCCCCTCGAATGAGCAAGACGTTCTTCTTCCGCCCACCGGGCAAACGACGCGCGTTATCCAAACCACGACTTCGCCTATAGCTGCGACAACGATTCTCGCCAGCGGCGCGGACCCCACTAGCACGTGCAGGAATGCCGGAGGCGATTCCGCCTTGTACCTGGGCGCTAACAGCAACACCGTCTATCGGGTGCTGCTTCAGTTCGATCTAGCCTCCATTCCGACAGGAGCAACGGTAAGCGACGCGGCCGTTCTGCTTGACGTAGTATCGGCCTCTTCCGAGCGGGCAACGGTTGTCTCCCACGCGATGACAGCGCCCTGGCAAGAAGGAAGCGGAACGCTCGCAACCTCTGCCTGTACGGGTGGCGCAAGCTGGCAGAGCGGTGGGACAGTAAACTGGTCTACGCCCGGCGGCGATACTGACTTGGGCCTGGAACGCGCTCGCTATCGGCGATCCTGACGATCCTGATGCGTCAGAGTTCGAGGTCGGAATTGCTGGACTGGCTGCGCGGTGGCTGGCCGGGACAACGACTAACCACGGATTGATGCTGAGGCTCGCTCAGGAGGCACCGGGCAGTTCCAATCCGGTGCGGTTCGTTTCTGACGATGCGCTAGACGCAGCGGCCCGAGGTCCTCGTCTTCGAATCACTTACACAATGACGCCGGACGTAGATCAAGTCGAGCGCGAAGCTGGAGCTTATTCAACGAGTCAGCAGCTTCAAAAGATTCCGACCGCAGGCGAGCGTCGCGGACAAGTGGACACTATCGAAGAGTTAGCGCCGACCCTTCCGCCCGAGGGAGGAACGGAAAAGCTGGTTGTTCTGCGGAGTCGTGACCAAGACGCAAACATAACATTCATCAATGACGGGGGCGAGTGGACAATCTTCCTCCGGTGCTTCGGGCCGTCGCTTGCCGGCCGGACAACAACTCATGGTCCAGGATACGTGGCGGTGTACAAAGACACCGCGATTGTTGGTCCCACGAACGCCGACCGCGCGAACGTCATGATCGTTGACGGGCGTCAGGATGAGGTCACGGGCGGAAACGCGCGACGGCACATCCAGGACGCTGGTGGGCTCGGGTTGTTCGGCCTCCACCACGCACGGGGCGCACCCGGCACGGTGGCCGCGTCGGGATTTAACGAGGCCGGGTTCCCAGTCGAGGCACGCGGCGGGAAGCAGTTCTTCGCGATCGAGGGACAACGGTGTGTCGACCCCGAGAAGAATTACTCGCACGATGTGGGCGCCGGCGACGAAGCCTTTCAGCACCGAGGATACGGCGTGAGGACGCAGAGGCTGCTCAGCGGAGGGTGCCAAGGGCCCGAAGCCGCTGCTCCAAACTGGCGGAATACGAGTCAGTGTCAATTCATCAATCAGAAGGGGATCGGCGTTCTGGATATGGAGGTGGTGCTAGCGGATCACTATTACGATACAGCTGGCGCGGAGCAGCTCAGGAACGTCGTAAGACTCACCTATCGGTGGCGATTCCACAGTGAGAGCGTGAAGATGTGGCTGGCAGTCGAGCCCTTGGCAACTGATGTCTCGGATATGAGAGACCCGTATCATCCCGCGCAGCCCGCGATAACTGGACGCCCGTACGTTAAGGAGCCGAAGCTCGTCGCCTCGCTTCTCGGCACACCGCCGGGCTATCGCCGGATGCTCTTGTTTCAGCAGCCACGGACAGAGGCCGCGACGTCGGCTAACGTCGCAGCAGATGGCGCGATGCGAGGTGGCAAAGTGGAGGCGAACTTGATCGGCACTGAGAACTTCTACAGCGACGTCTTCCCGTGGCGTGCTCGCGTACGTTGGGGTTACGCAGGGGCGGGGTTGACGGCGCAGCAGGCGTCCGCCGAGGAGGTCAGGAACGGCGGTCCCGAGAGGGACAACTGCCCGAAAGCCACGGACACTCCGACGAGAAAGAGACAGCCGTGCTTCAGCGTTCTTATGCGCGCCTACGACCCAAACAAGGTGCTCAGCGGCGATCTTTCAGGTGCTTCGCTTCCTTGGCAGATGAGCTCAACGAAGAATAAGTCTGGCGCGGGTGGATCGATTGAAACTTGCGATAATCCCGTCGGAAGGTTCGGCTTCGGCCTGGACCAGTGGGCTTGCGATGAGCAGAGCCAGGAGCGAGCCTATGCGGGCGATACTTGCACTGAAGCGCCGTGCCGAAACAACGGACCGGGCAACCCGGCC
>JACCWY010000086.1 GCA_013697395.1 Chloroflexota bacterium
GATCAGCTCGCCAGTCGCGTCCGTCTCCCCCCCCACGATAATCGGCCGCATGAGGTCGCCTCCGTTTGCGACTGCGGCGTAGGCGTTGAGCACCTGGAGCGGCGTGACGGCGATGACGTTCTGTCCGATGCCCGCCTGCGCGACCTCGCCGGTGAAGACGCCGGAGCGGCCCTGCTGCCGGGCCCACTCGGTGCTGGCGATGATTCCGGGCTCCTCGCTCGGCAGCCGAATACCGGAGGTCTCTCCGAACCCGAGGTGCCTGGCCCACGCGGCCAGGGGGTCGATGCCCGTCGCCACCGCCATCTGGTAGAAGAAGGTGTCCGAGCTCTTCGCGAAGGCGTCCACCATGGCGAGGGGGCCGAACCCGGCGCGGTTCCAGTCGTACAGGCACTCGCCCTCGGCGGCGCCGGGGATCTGGTAGCACCCATACGTCGGCCACTGGCGACCGGCCGTCGTCACGCCTTCCTCCATGGCCGCGATGCCGGTGACCAGCTTGTAGGTCGACCCCGGGGGATAGATGTCACTGATCGCGTGATTGCGGAGCGGTTTGTTCGGATCGGTCAGGTAGACACCGAACTCGTCGGCGGTGATCCCCGCGGCGAACTGGTTGCTGTCGTATGCGGGCAGCGAGACCATGGCCAGGATCTCGCCGGTCTGCGGGTTCATGACGACCGTCACGCCCTGGCTGACGTCTGCGACGTCCATGCCCCAGGTCAGCGCCTGCGTGGCGAGGCGCTGCATGTCCGCGTCGATGGTGAGCATCAGGTTGGTGCCCGCCTCCGGCTCGCGGATCGTCTCGACGACCTCCAACAGACGGCCCGCCGCGTCGCGCTCCACAAGCTGGCTGCCGTAGGTGCCACGCAGCTCGTCCTCGAAGGAGGCCTCGACGCCCGACTTGCCGATGACGTCGTCGCGCAGGTAGCCGTCGGCCTGGGGGCCCTCGAGCTCCTCGCGGCTGACCGGCCCCATGTAGCCCAGCACATGCGAGAGCAGCTGGCCACCCGGCGCGCCGGTCTCGTCGAGGTACTGGCGGATGGGCTCGACCTCGACCACGATTCCCGGGAGGTCACCCGCCTCTTCGCCGATGAGGAGGGCCGCCTGCCGCTCCACGCCCCGTGCCACCGGCACGAGGTCAAAGGGGGACCCGCTGAAGGCGTCGAGACGGCTCGCGAGCAGCGACGGCTCGACTCCCACGAGCTCGGCGACGCGCGACAGCACCCGTCGACGGACCGGGTCGGGAAGGTCTGCCGGCCGGACCTGCACTGTCCACGACGGAACGCTCACCGCCACCGGCCGTCCCGCACGGTCGAAGATCAGGCCGCGGGGCGCGGGCACCGGTACCTCGACCGTGCGTACCGCCGCGACCCTGCCGGCGTAGACCTCGCCGTTGACCACCTGCAGCTGGAAGAGGCGTCCGGCAAGGGCCAACAGCAGCACCGCGGCCGTGATCGAGAACGCGATGAACCGCGATCGAGCCCGGTGAAGGTCGATGCGCCCGTCGTTCAGGTCCGCCATGTCACCACGCCGGCGCGTCCTCCGGCGCGTACCGCGTTGCGAGCGATCGTGCCGGGAGCAGGAGCAGCGCCACGATCCCGGCGTTGAGCAGGCCCGCAACGAGGATGATGTCGAAGGGCGGAGCGGCCGGGGTGGCGTCAGCGACCACCTGCGAGATCAGCAGCGAGCCGACGTCGGCCACGATCGAGCCGACGAAGGCGGCGGCGACGGGATAGATCCACACAAGTCCACCCAGGACCCGGCTGCCGCCTGCGACAAGAACCGTGACGAGCAAAAGGACCAGGGGCACCGATCCGAGTGGCTCCCCGACGAGCAGGTTTGCGGTCAGGCCGGCGACGAAGGCCCACGTGATGCCGGGGGTGAACCCGAACAGGCAGGTGACGAGGACCACCGCCACGAGCACGAGATTCGGTTTCACGCCGGCGACGAGGATGACCGGTGCCAGCCCCGCGTGCACGAGGCCGACGACGACAGCGAGGAGCGGACTCAGGTAGGACATGGTGGAGGTGGCCGGCAGCTTCGTGACGGTTCCAAGGTATCACGTGAAACGTTCCCGGCGAGTGTGGATAACTCACGGCAAGACGGGGCCCGGGTGGCGCCGGTAAGCGGCTGGTAAGGGCCAAAACTGGTAGAATTGAGCCAACGCATTGTTGAACTCGCAGGGGAGTACGCGTGGTCCGGGTCACGGCCTGCACGAACCAGAAGGGCGGCGTCGGCAAGACGACCACGGTCATCAACCTGGCGGCCTTTCTCGCACTCTCCGGAATACGAACGCTCGTCATCGATCTCGACCCGCAGGGCAATGCCACGAGCGGCCTTGGGATCGATCGCCGAACGGTCAAGCGCTCGTCCTACGATGCTCTGGTCGATCGGGTACCGATCTCCGAGTTGGTGGTCGGGACGGCGGTGAAGGGCCTGGACCTCCTTCCGTCCGCACCGTCGTTGTCGGGGGCCGAGGTCGAGCTCGTGGGCATGGCGGGCCGTGAGCACCGGTTGACGGCAAGCCTGGCGGAGCTGGACGGCCGCTTCGAGCGCGTCTTCATCGACTGCCCGCCGTCCCTGGGGCTGCTGACCATCAACGCGCTGACCGCGGCGGACGGCGTGCTGATCCCAATCCAGACCGAGTACTACGCCCTGGAGGGCCTGAGCCAGCTGGTGAACACCATTCGACGCGTCCGCGAGGGCCTCAACCCGCGCCTCGAGATCGACGGCGTGCTGCTGACCATGTACGACGCACGCACGAACCTGTCGGCGCAGGTAGCCTCCGAGGTGCGCAGGCACATGAATGGCAGCGTGTACCAGACGGTCGTGCCGCGCAGCGTACGCCTCTCCGAGGCGCCGAGCCACGGCCTGCCGATCGCGCTTTACGACCCTGCATCGCGCGGCGCCGACGCGTACCGCGACCTCGCCGGTGAGGTGGTTGCCCGTGGCTAGCAGCCCATCACGACGTTCTCGGCCGTTCGGTCTCGGCCGCGGCCTCGACGCGCTCATCCCGGGTCGCGATTCGGACGCGGGCATGCTCGAGATCGCGCTGGACCGCATCGAGCGCAACCCGGACCAGCCGCGCGCGGCATTCGACGACGGGTCCATGGGCGAGCTTGCCGCCTCGATCGCGGTGCACGGCGTCATCCAGCCGATCATCGTGCGTGAGCTGGCGGGAGGCGGATACCAGCTCATCGCGGGCGAGCGCCGCCTGCGTGCCGCCAGGCTGGCAGGGCTCGAGGCAATCCCGGCCGTGGTGCGTGGCACCGAAGAGGACGGCCTGTCCCTCCAGCTGGCCCTCATCGAGAACCTGCAGCGAGAGGATCTGAACGCGATCGAGGCCGCACTCGCCTACCGGGAGCTCATCGATCGGTTCGGGCTTACCCACGACGCGGTGGCGCGCCAGCTCGGCAAGAGCCGCGTCGCCGTCAGCAACGCGCTTCGACTCCTGGACCTCGCGCCGGAGACGCAGGCCGCCATCGTCGACGGCCGCATCACCGAGGGCCACGGGCGAGCGCTGGCGGCCATTACCGTGGCCGAGCTCCAGCGGGCCGTCCTCGCCATCGTGCTCGAGCGCCAGCTCTCGGTCCGCCAGACCGAGGAGCTCGTGCGGCGCAGGCGCGACGAGGTCCCGGTCTCGCGCCGGGGCGCGTTGAGCAACGACCTCGCCGACCTCGAGGCCCAGCTGCGCGGCGTGCTCGCCACCAAGGTCGGGATCGTCCGCACCCGACGCGGCGGGCGCCTCGTGATCGACTTCTACTCCGACGAGGAGCTCGACCGGCTCTACTCGATCATCACCCGGGGCGCAGGAGGGGGCGCGCTGGGCGGGCCGTCCGCAACCGCGCCCTCGTTCGCCATCGACCACGAGGATCCGCCGTCAGCATGACCGTCGAACGAGCACCGAAGACGCGCAGAAAGGCGTCGACGAGCTACACCGCCGCGAACATCCAGGTCCTGGAGGGCCTCGATCCGGTGCGCAAGCGCCCGGGCATGTTCATCGGGTCGACCGACGTGCGCGGCCTGCACCAGCTGGTGTGGGAGGTCGTCGACAACAGCATCGACGAAGCGATGGCCAACCAGGCCACGCGCATCGACGTGACGATCCACGCCCACGGCACGCTCGAGGTGGTGGACGACGGCCGCGGCATCCCGGTCGACCGCCACAGCACCGGCAAGAGCGCCCTCGAGGTCATCATGACCGTGCTCCACGCCGGCGGGAAGTTCGGCGGCGGCGGATACAAGGTCTCCGGCGGGCTCCACGGCGTCGGCATCAGCGTCGTGAACGCACTGAGCTCGGAGA
>JACCWY010000113.1 GCA_013697395.1 Chloroflexota bacterium
TCTCTCAAGCCCGACGACTTCTCGGCGATCCTGCGCGCGGCCGCCGGCGCGTGACGCTCACCCTCGTCGTGCTCGATGGCTTCGGCATCGGGGACGACCCGGAACGCAACGCCCTCATGGCCGCGCGCATGCCGGTCTGGCAGCGGCTCACGCGCGAGTGGCCCACAGCACGGCTGGAGGCATCCGGGGAGGCGGTCGGGCTGCCGGCCGGGCAGATGGGGAACAGCGAGGTCGGGCATCTCAACCTCGGGGCCGGATTCCCCGTCCTCCAGGACCTGCCGCGCGTCACCCGAGCCATCGCCGACGGCTCATTTCGCGATACGCTGGCGCTGGTCGAGGCATGCCGCATCGCACTCGGGCGCGGCAGCCGGCTGCACCTGATGGGGCTCATCGGCCCGGGCGGCGTGCATGCCATCGACGAGCACATCGTGGCCACCGCGGAGCTCGCCGCCGGTGAGGGATTGGGGGCCGACCGCGTGCTTCTCCATGCGTTCACCGATGGGCGTGACACGCCGCCCCGCTCGGCCGACCGCTACCTACCGGCCCTGCTGGCGCGCCTCGCCCGCCGCGCCACCCCGGCCACGGTGACGGGCCGCTACTACGCCATGGACCGCGACGCCCGGTGGGACCGCACCCGGCTGGCGTACGACGCCATCGTCCACGGGATCGGGGTGGACGCACCGGACGCCGCCGCGGCCATCGCGGCCGCCTATGCGCGCGGTGAGTCGGACGAGTTCATCCAGCCGACGGTCGTCGACGGCTATGGCGGCATGGCCGACGGTGACGTGGTGGTCCACCTGAACTTCCGAGCGGACCGCGCCCGACAGCTGACCCGGGCGCTGGCGCTCGACACGTTCGGAGCCACACCGAAGGACCTCCACATCACGACGCTGACCGAATACCAATCGCCGGACGAGCTGCCGGTGGCGGTCGCGTTCGCTCCGCTCCAGATCGACTCGCTGGCGGCGCACCTGTCGCGCCTCGGCAAGCGGCAGCTCCACGTGGCCGAGACGGAGAAGTACGCGCACGTCACCTACTTCTTCAACGGCGGCGTCGAGCCGCCATTCCCGGGCGAGGAACGCATCCTGGTGCCCTCCAACCGCGAGGTCCCGACGTACGACCTCGCCCCGGAGATGAGCGCCGCACCGATCACGGATGCCCTCGTCGCCGCTATCGGCTCCGTGGCGTACGACGTCATCGTGAGCAACTATGCGAACGCCGACATGGTCGGCCACACTGGCGTGTGGGAGGCCGCGGTCCGGGCGGCAGAGACCATCGACGCCTGCCTCGGGCGGATCGTGGACGCCGTTCTCGCGACGAGCGGCCTGCTCGTTGTCACGGCCGATCACGGCAATATCGAGGAGATGCGCGACGCGCAGGGAAACCCCCAGACGAAGCACACGACCTCGCCCGTCCCGATCGTGGCGGTGGGGGAGGCCATACGTGGGCGAGCCCTGCGCGACGGCCGGCTCTCGGACGTGGCGCCCACCCTATGCGAGCTCATGGACATCCCATCCGGGCCGGAGATGACCGGCACCAGCCTGCTCGCGGGCCGCTGACGCATCGGTCTGGTAAAGTTCGCCGGCAATGCAGACCCCCCTACTCCTGGCGCAGATGATCCTCGCCATCGCGCTCATCGCCTCGATCCTGCTCCAGCAGCGAGGCACCGGCCTCGGCGGCGCCTTCGGTGGCGAGGTGACCGCCTACCGCAGCCGTCGCGGGATCGAGCGCACGCTCTTCCGCATGACGGTCGTGCTCGCGGTCCTGTTCGTGGCCTTCAGCCTGCTCAATCTCCTGCCCCAGGGCTGACCGGGGGCCGTGCTATCATCGGTCGCTCGCACTCGGAATCGCTCCGATTGCTGCCGTGCCGAGGTGGCGGAATAGGCAGACGCGCTAGGTTCAGGACCTAGTGACCGCAAGGTCGTGTGGGTTCAAGTCCCTCCCTCGGTACCACGCACCGGGCCCAGGTGGCGGAATTGGTATACGCGTACGTTTGAGGGGCGTATGAGGCAACTCATCCGGGTTCAAGTCCCGGCCTGGGCACCAATCACTCCCGACGCGCCGTTCGCGATCGCGCGAGCGGCGTTTCTATGCGGCTGCGGCGTCTCCGCGCGGTCGCGCGACCCGGAGGTAGATCGACGGCAGGACGAAGAGGTTGAGCATCGTCGACGTGATCAGCCCGCCGAGAATCACAACTGCCATTGGATGCTCGATCTCATGCCCGGGGATGTCGCCTGCCACCACGAGCGGCACGAGCGCGAGGCCCGTCGCCAACGCCGTCATGAGGATCGGCGAGAGGCGCTCGCTCGCCCCACGCAACACCAGACCGGGGCCAAACGGCTCGCCTTCCACCCGCTCGAGGTGCTGGAAGTGATTGAGCATCATGATCCCGTTGCGCGCGGCAATGCCGAGGACGGTCATAAAGCCGACGAGCGAGCCCAGCGAAATCACGCCGCCGGTCAGGAACGCCGCCAGCAGGCCGCCCACGAGCGCGGATGGCAACGTCAGGAGCGACAGTGTCGCGAGGCGCGCGCTCCCGAACGCAGCCAAGAGGAGAAGGAAGACGACGCCGACTGCGCCCGCGCCGAAGAGCAGGAGCCGGTTCTGCGCCTCCTGACGCTCCGCGAACTCTCCGAGCAGCTCCGGGTGGTACTCAAGGGGGAAGTCGACGCTGTGAACGGCCTGCTCGACATCGCGTACGACGGCTCCGAGATCACGGTCTCGGACATTTGCGCCGACGTCGATGCGCCGTGAGAGGCCCTCGCGACTGATCGCGTTCGGCGTTGGGTGGATGCTGACATCGGCGACCTGCTCGAGCCGCACGTGGCCCCCCTGCGGCAGATCGATGAGCATCCCCCGGATGCTGTCGAGGCTGGCGCGGGTCTGAGCGCTGCCCATGATTCGCACGTCGAAGATCTTGCCCTCCCGGTAGGTGTCGTTTACCTCCTCGCTGGCGATGAGGACGCTGACCGAGCGCCGCACATCACCCGGCTTGATACCAAACCGCTGCGCGGCGGCGAGGTCGACCTCGATGTCGATCTGTGGCACCTCCACCTGGAGCTCCACCTCGAGATCGATGATGCCTTCGATCTGGGCCATGGCCGCTCGGAGCTCCTCCGCGGTTTCGTGCAGCACATCCAGGTCCGGCCCGTAGATGCGTACCGTGATTGCTTCGCTCGAGCCGGTGAGGACCTCGCGGATGCGTTCCTTGAGGTATGTCAGCACGTCGCGCTGCAGGCCCGGATAGCCGTCGACGACCTCCTGGATGGCGGCGACCGTGTCGTCATAGTCGGCCGCTGGATCGATACTGATCCAGTTCTCACCGAAGTGCATGCCGACCACCTCGTCCGCCGCGACGGCCTGGCCGATATGCGCTCCAAAGTTCAAGACCCCCGGAATCGAGCGCAGCTCGATGCTGGCCAGCGTCGTGATGCGGACCATCTCTTCGTGGGACGTGCTCGGCGTGGTCACCCAGTGCATGAGGAAGTCGCGTTCCTTGAAGGTCGGCAGCAGCGACTGCCCCATGCCTGGGAGCACGGCCGCGCCGACGATCAGCGTCGCCGCCACCGAGCCGAAGGCCGGCCGTGGACGCAGCACGATGTCGGAGAGGAGATGGGCGTATCCACGCTTGAGCCAGCGTACGAGCGGCGACTCGCCGCGTTCCGCTCCCCCCCGCCCGAGCAGGAGGAGAGCGAGGGCGGGGGTCACCGTCAACGCCACGAGCATCGAGGCGAGGACCGCCAGGCCATACGAGATGGCGAGTGGTTGGAAGAACGCCCCGGAGAGCCCGCCGATGAAGAACACGGGAACGAGCGTGGCGACGTCGATGAGGGTCGCGTACACGATGGCGCGCCGCACCTCGAGAGAGGAATCGAGCACGATCGACGACACGGAGGCAGTGCTGCCCGCCTCACGATGCTGGCGGAGGCGGCGCGTGATGTTCTCGACATCGATGATGGCGTCGTCCACAACTACCCCCACGGCGATGACGAACCCCGCGAGCACCATGGTGTTGATCGTCGTGCCACGCAGGTGGAGGACGAGCGCCGCAGCCATCAGGGAAAGGGGTATCGCGATGAGGCTGATGAGCGCGCTGCGCCAGTCGAACAGGAAGGCGATCAGCACGAACACGACGAGCAGACACCCGAGCAGCAGTGCCGTGGTCAGGTTCTCGACCGCTACCTCGATGAAGGTCGCCGGACGGAAGATCGCCGCGTCAACCTCGACGCCCGTCATGCCCGGTTGCAGCTGGGCGAGCGCCTCATCCACGCCCCGGGTCACGTCGAGCGTGTTCGCCCACGGGAACTTCTCGACGATGAGCATGAGACCCTCGCCGTCGTTGATCACCGCGTCGCCGATCAGCGGCTGATGGTCGATGACGACCTCGGCGAGGTCTGCGACGGTGAGGACGCGGCCATCACGCTCGGCGATCACGACCGCCTCCAGCTGCTCCGGGTCCACGATCGGCTGGACCAGGCTGATGCCCAGGCGCTGGTCCGACGTCTCGATGAAGCCGCCTGTGCCGACCGTCGACCCGTCGGCATACTTGAGCAGGCCGGCATCGAATGCGTCCGCCGTGCCGGTCATCAGCTCATTGAGAGACACGCCCTGGGCGGCGAGATGCTTCGGCTCGACGAGGACGAAGAGCATCTCGTTGCGCTGTCCCCAGATGGCGACATTTGCCACGCCGGGGACCGACATGAGGCGCGGGCTGATGGTCCACCGGGCGAGCAGCGAGAGGTCGATGAGGCTGTGCTCGTCCGATGCAAGCCCGATCTTCAGCGCGCGGCTCGTTGCCGAGAGTGGCTGGATCATCACCGGAGGGGTCGCCCACGACGGCAGCGCCGGCGCGACCGACGCCACGCGTTCCTGTATCAGCTGTCGCGAGGACATGAGGTCCGTGCCGGCGTCGAAGATGAGCTCGATCGACGACAACTGCGAGACGGATTTCGAGCGCATGACGTCCAGGTTCGGGAGCCCGGTCAGCGACTGCTCGAGCGGAATCGTGACTAGGGACTCGACTTCGGCCGCCGTCAGACCGAGCGATGCCGTCTGGATCTCCACGCGCGGCGGCGCGAATTCGGGGAACACGTCGATCGGCATGTTCTGCACCTGCCCGCTGCCCCAGAAGATCATGAAGGCCGCTGCCGAAACCACGATCAAGCGGAAGCGCAGGCTGAGACTGATGAGGCGCCGCATCTCTGGCTCAGCTCTCGTTGCGGTCAGTGGTCGCCGGCGCCGAGCCCAGACTCGGCTCCGTAGAGCTCAGTGGCGCCGACGGACACTACCGTCATCCCCGGCTCGCCTCCCGCGATCAGCGCAACGTCATCGACAACCGAGTCGACGGTGACCGGCTCGCGCACGAAGACGAGCGGCTCGGGATTCGTGTAGACCCAGGTTGCGCCGTCACTGTCATAGAACAACGCCGAGTACGGAATCGCGAGGCGATCGCCCAGATCGACGGTGCTGCTCGCCCGCTCCGCGGTTGCCGTCTGGATTGCCAGGCGCGCAGCGGCCCGCTCGGTCAGCCTGATCAAATGGCGATCTGTCCCGGGGATCGGCTCGACCATCGCGGGGGCCGGCGCATCATGGATCTCGTCCACGGGGGCGCATGCCACCAGGATCAGGGCAAGGATGGCTCCTTGCACCCCGGGCAGTGGTCGCATCACGCGGTCCGCGCTGGTTCCGGCTCCCGGACCGGCGCCATCGGGATAGGCTGCATCCGAGATCGCGATCGTGACCCGGTTGATCGGTGCATGGTCGGAAGGACGAGAGCGCTGACGAGCGTTGATCCGAGGATCCCGCCGAGCACGACGATCGCAAGGGGTCGCGCGATCTCGAGCCCTGGAAGGTGGCCGATGACCGCGAACGGGAGGAGAAGGCCCGAGACCGGGAGCGCGGTCAGCAGAGTCCACCCGAGCTGCCGCTGCGCGCGGAGCACGATTTGTTGGGGACCTGGGACTCCCGCCGCCTCCTCGCCGAGGCGCCGGTAGTCGCCTACGAGGCGGACCGCCAGGCCGGCCGAGAACCCTGCGAGCGCCAGCAGGCCGGCCATGGACCCGACGGACAGCACGCCACCCATCAGCACCATGGCCAGGAGTCCGCCGCATGCCGCCGTAAGCGGCACGACGCACGCCAGCACTGCCAGACGCCAGCTATTGAAGGCCGCCTGGAACAGGAGGAAGATGCCGACGAGCGTGGCCGCGACGAGCGCGACCAGCCGGTTACGTGCCGCGCGATCCTCCACGGCGGACTGGACCTCGGCGTGGTAACCGAGCGGGAACTCGAGCTCGCGAATACGATCCTCGACGGCCTGCGAGACTGCCACGAGGTCACTCCCGCCCTCGACCGTCGCCGTCACGTCGAGGCGGCGCGAAATGCCGTCGCGATTGATGACGCTGTGTGTCGTCTCGACGCGGATATCGGCGACGGCGCTCAGGGCGACCTGGCTGCCGTCAGGCTTGTCGATGAGCAGGTCGCCGAGGCTCGCAACGCTCTCCCGAAGCTCTGGAACCCCCCAGACCACGACGTCGAAGACCTTCTGATCCTCGAACAGGCTTCCGACTTCGATACCCGAGATGAGGGTGGAGGCGGCTCGCCGGACGTCCCCGGGCTTGAGCCCGTGACGGCCGGCCGCGTCGAGGTCCACTTCCACCTCGACCTGGGGCTCGCGCACGATCGGGTCGACCATGGCGTCGCTCACGCCGGGGACATCCGCCGCCGCTGTCCGGACTGCAGCCGCATGCTCCTCGAGCACGCCCGGCGCCGGCCCGTAGAGCCGGACCACGACCGCGTCATCGCGACGCTGTGCCATATCCGCCGTCTGGTGCCCGAGGTAGGTGTCAACCGTTGGAGTGAGCCCCGCAAATCCGTCGAGCACGCCACGCACCGCGGAGAGCGTCGGCTCATGTGCCGCGTCCGGATCGAGGCTGATCCAGAGCTGGCTGGAGTCGACGTTGCCCACCTCGTCGGACATGATCGCGCGGCCGACCTGGCCGACGACGTCCCGGATCCCATCCACCTCGAGGAGCTCGGCCCGCGCCTGATCCACGAGCCGGCCCGATGCGGCAGCAGAGGTTCCGGGCGCTGCTCGCAGCGTAACGACGAGATCGCGCTCCGCGAACGGTGGAACGAGGTCAGCGCGCACGATCGGCACGGCCGCCGCGACCACGAGCAGGATTGCCAGGACGGCTGCGGCGCCCGCACCGACCCGCGGCACGGTGCGATCGAGCACGCGCGCGTACCCGCGCCCGACGCGGTGGACCATCGACATCCTCCGAGCGCTTCCCGGGCGCATCACGATCGTGGAAAGAGCCGGTGTCCCGAGGTAACCCACGATCGCAGAGGCGATCACCGAGCTCGCGAACGCGATCACGAAAGGACCCACGAGCGACGCGGCGGGACCGCCGAGGGCCAGGAGGGGAACGAGGGCGAGGAGGGCAACGGTGGCGATGTAGCCCCAGCCCCGGCGCGCCTCGAGGGTCGCTTCGACCACGACGGCCGCTCGTGCGTCGCCGCCGTCCGGAACTCGCTCATCGAGGTGCCTCTGGATTCGCGCCACGTGAAGGGTCGCATCCGACATCACGAGCACGGCGGCAGCGAGAAGCCCGGCGACGACCACGCCGTTGATGGTCCCTCCCGTAAGGTGGACGGCCAGCGCCCCGGCCGTGGTGGCGAGCGTCGCGGAGACCAGCGCGACGAGCATGCGGCGCCAGTCGAAGCCCAGGATCAGCAGGCTCACGACGGCGAGCACGAGCCCGATGAGGAACGCGATTCCGAGGTTCGAGGCGGCGATCTCGATGAACGTCGCTGCACGGAAAACAGATGTGTCGAAGCGCACGCCGTCGAGGCCAGGGGCGAGGGCCACCAGTGCCTCCTCTACGCCGGCCGTCACGGCCGGCACGTCGGCGCCGGGCAATCGCTCGACGATCAGCAGGAGGCCACCGCCTTCGCTCGTGTTCGCCTCGCCGATGAGCGGCTGGTGATCCTCCACGACGTTGGCCACATCCCCCAGGCGGAGCCGCGACCCTTCGATTCGGACGGCGGACAGGTCCTCCGGCGTCGTGATCGGCTGCACATGCCGGACGCCGAGCCGCTGGTTATCGGTCTCGATGAAGCCACCGGCGCCGGGCGTGGAGGCGTTCAGGAAGCTGAGCGGGGAAACCCAGAGGGCATTGCCGGTGGTGCGGATGATCTGGTTCAGCGACACCCCCTCCGCGTGGAGTCTCGCCGGATCGACCTGGACCTGGAGTTGACGCTCGCGCTGGCCCCATACCGCCACATTGGCGACCCCCTCGACGCCCATCAGCCTCGGCCGGATGTTCCACCGGGCAAGGACGGAAAGGTCGATGAGCGAGAGCTCGTCGGACCCGAGGCCGATCATCATCACGCGGCTGCTCGACGCGAGCGGTTGGAGCATCGTCGGCGGGCGCGACACCCGCGGGAGTGAATGGGCCTGGGTCAATCGCTCCTGAACGACTTGGCGTGCGCGCAGGAGGTCCGTCCCGGGCTCGAAGGTGAGGACGATTGATGAGAGCCCTGACACCGACTGGGAGCTGATCGACTGCACCCACGCGACGCCGCTCAGCATGTTCGCCTCGAGCGGGACGGTGATGAACTCCTCGACCTCGGTGGCGGACAGCCCGAGCGCCTCGGTCTGGATCTCCACATACGGAGGCGAGAGCTCTGGAAGCGCGTCCACGGATGCGTCGCTGAGGACGATCACGCCTCCCGCAAGGAGTGCCGCGGCAAGGAGTACGGCCAGCAACCGGAGGCGTACTCCGGTGCGCACCCAGACGTCGACCATACCGACCCCCAGCCTACTCTTACATCACGAGGCTGAGAGGCGCTGCGGCAGCAAACCTGCGAGGCGATCACGCCTCAAACCGCGACCTCGCTCGATCATCGACCGCTCTGGGCACGCGGCTGCGGGTCGGACCTGCGAACAAGACATATGACGCTCGGAGTCCATGCCTGCTCCTTCGGTAGGCGGCGACCCTATACCGAAGTGAGCTGGCGCGCAATACTTTCTTCTGCGGATCCACAGCGGGGTACCATCCCGCGGGCGGTTAGCTCAGCTGGTCAGAGCGCCTCGCTTACACCGAGGAGGTCGGGGGTTCGAGCCCCTCACCGCCCACCACCGGCCACCACCGGGCCAGACCGACTGCTACGATGCTGCTCGTCAACCCGCCGAGCGCGAGGAGCACACCCGCATGCCACTCTGGGGCTGGATCGTCCTGGCCGCCATCGCGGTCATCGTCCTCTTCCTCGTCTTCACGTACAACGGCCTGGTCCGGCTGCGGAACATGGTCGACGAGGCGTGGAACCAGATCAGCGTCCAGCTGAAGCGGCGCCACGACCTGATCCCGAACCTCGTCAACGCAGTGAAGGGCTACATGGACTTCGAGCAGGAGACCCTGACGAAGGTCATCGAGGCCCGGTCCGCCGCCGTGAGCGCCCAGCAGGGCGGACCCGCCAACGCCGCACAGGCGGGACAGGCGGAGAACTTCCTGACCGGCGCCCTGCGCCAGCTGTTCGCGCTCGTCGAGAACTACCCCGACCTGAAGGCGAACCAGAACGTGCTGGAGCTCCAGGAGGAGCTGACGACGACCGAGAACCAGATCGGCTTCAGCCGGCAGCACTACAACAGCACTGTCCGCGAGTTCAACACCGCCGTCCAGACCTTCCCGACCGTGCTGATCGCGGGGCTCTTCGGCTTCCGCGAGCGTGACTACTTCCAGATCGCCGAGTCGGACGCCGCGGTGCCCGAGGTGGACCTGCGCTCGGCCTAGGCCGATGACCGTCGAGACGCGCCTGGCGCCGACCACCTTCTACCGGGAGATCGCCCGCAACCGCCGCCGGAGCTGGTTCCTCGTCGCGATCGTCGTCGTCATCCTGGGGCTGCTCGGGGGCGTCATCGGCTACGCATCCGGCTTCGGATGGGGCGGCGTGGTCATGGCGCTCGTCCTCGCCGTCGTCATGAGCGTCGGCACGTTCTTCGCCGGGGACGCGCTGGTCATGGCCACCAGCGGGGCGCGCGAGATCGACCCGATGAAGGTCCCGGAACGATACCGGGAGTTCGTCAACGTGGTCGAGGAGATGCGGCTGGCCGGCGGCCTGCCCCGGCCGCGCCTGTGGGTGATCGAGGATTCCGCGCCGAACGCGTTCGCGACCGGACGCGACCCGGACCACGCGTCGGTTGCCGTCACGACGGGGCTGCTCGACAAGCTGGATCGGGAGCAGCTTCAGGGGGTGATCGGCCACGAGATGAGCCACATCGGCAACCTCGACATTCGGTTTACCCTGCTGGTTGGCGTCCTCGTGGGCAGCATCGCGCTGCTGGCCGACTGGTTCCTGCGCTTCACGTACTGGGGCAGCGGCAGGCGGAGCAGCAGCGACTCGGATCGCGGCGGCGGGGGAGCGATGGCCCTGCTCTTCGTCCTCGCAATCGTGCTTGCCGTGGTGGCGCCGCTCATCGGTCGGTTGGTGCAGGCGGCGGTCAGCAGGACACGCGAATCACTCGCCGATGCGACCGCCGTCGAGCTCACCCGTAACCCGGTCGGCCTGGCGCGGGCGCTGCGCACGATCAGCGACGACCCCGACGTGCTCGAGGTCGCCAACCGTGCCACGCAGCACCTCTACATCGTGAACCCGATCAAGTCCTTCGAGGAGCGGGCGAAGTCGCTGTGGGACACGCACCCGCCGATCGGCGAGCGGATCCGCGCGCTGGAGAACATCGCCGGGCGCATGGGGATGAGCCCGCCCGGGTGATGCAGCTCAGTCGCGATGCCTTGGACGGGCCAGGCGCATAGGAGCCTGGCATTTCGGTTGCAGCCGGTCGGGGGCATCGGTATCCTTGCGACCGCCTGATGCGGTATCCGATCGGCGCCGAGGTAGCTCAGTCGGTAGAGCACCGCCCTGAAGAGGCGGGTGTCGTCAGTTCGATTCTGACCCTCGGCACCAGCAACGCGGTATCATCGGCGAACCAAGCGGGCGGAAGTGGCTCAGTTGGTAGAGCATCACCTTGCCAAGGTGAGGGTCGCGGGTTCGAGTCCCGTCTTCCGCTCCATTTTCATGTCCGGCTGGGTAGGGTCGCGGCTGACCTGCTAGCGTGATTGCGAGGCATTGCCCCGTCGTCTAGTGGTAGGACAGCGGACTTTGGATCCGTGAACCGAGGTTCGAATCCTCGCGGGGCAGCCAGCCGAGAATGCGTGGCGACGTGCCCGAGTGGTTCAGGGAGCGGTCTGCAAAACCGCGTACACGGGTTCGATTCCCGTCGTCGCCTCCACAATCTGAGCACGAACAGGGCCCGAATCGCTCGCCTGACCGGTCTGGCCGGTCGACTTGCAAGCCTAGCTGACAGCCTACCTATTCACCCCGGACGCGGGCGGAGCGGGTCGCCTTTGCGCCTCGCGGTCCCGGACCGGGCGTCGTGCTGCGGGAGGCCGGGGTCGTGCGTACCGATTGGCTGGGTGCCCTGGACCCTTAGGTCTGGTGCATCGTCGCCGCTAGCGGATTAGAGACGAGAGTAGAGGCACTGAGGCGCCGATGAGTGCGCCGGCAACGGCCACCCAGAGGGCTGTTTGCCACGGATACCCCTCGCGAGAGGACGCAGCATGGTGGCGTGACGCCCGGGCGTACATAACTCGGTGGGCATCGGGGGCCGGGAGCGCTGTGCCTTCTGTCGTCGCCGCAGACACGTGCGGCGCGCGTTCTCGAATCGGCGAACGCGTGGGGCGGTTGCCCCGACCAAGGGATGCTTCCAACGGAGCCGGCGACTCATCTGCCAGCGTCGCGATGAGCGCTTCCATCGTCGCATTGGTTGGCTGTGGCGCACGCAGCCGAATCAAAATCGGGGTTGGCCCGCCGCCCGGCGGAGGCGTGGGGCGGTTGCGCCGGGCTGTGGACTTTTTGTTGCTGGGAGCCGGCAACTCACCTGCCCTCGTCGCCTCGGTCGCATTGGCTGGCTGCGGTAGCGCAGGCGTCCGAATCACCGTCGCGGTAGGCTCGCCGCCCGTCGGAGGCGGACGCGGAGGCGTGGGCGTGGGGCGGTTGCGCCGAGCTGTGGACTTCTTCTTCGGCGGAGCCGGCGAATCCCGCGCCAGCGTGCCCTTGGGCACTTCCACGATCGCATTGGCTGGCTGCGGTAGCGCAGGCGTCCGAATCGCCGTCGCGCCCTTCCGGCCGCCAGCCGATGCCGCCCTCGCGCGGTGAGCGGCGAAGACAACGCCGTATTCCGACGCCGTCGCTCGTCGGTCGATTGGCGCGACGGGATGGTTAACATCGGGCGGTTCTTCGGGGCGGCGATGCCGGCCGGCACGTTCGCTGCGCCGAGGGACAGCCAATTCGGTGCGCAACTGCTCGAATCGCGCACACATTGGGCAGTCACCACTACTGTCACGCGTGAACTTGTAGCCACAGTCGCCGCAGAACCGAGCCGCCGCCGTCTTGCGCATAGCGTTCGTGGGCACTCCTCGCTAGCTACCCGTTAGGGAAAGCAAGCGTCATGCCGCGAGCAGCTGCGTCGATGCGCTTCCGGAGGGTCACACGCCCGTCCAAGGATCGCGTTCATCCCATCCGCCACGTCTGATTGACTACCTCGCGCCGAGTCGGAGCGTACAGGGAGCGCGGAATGCGCTTGCCTTTGCGCCAGCCCAGGGCGAGCGTGGCCGCCCATCCGTCGTCCTTGCGTTAAAAGAGCTCCGGGCCAGATCCTCGTAGCGGCCTCTCTGGTAAGTGGCTTGTTTGCGCCGGATGCTGCGGGCCGTGTTGCTGGATCGGCCATAGCGATCATCATCCAGGCGCCATCTTCGCTATCCACCGGGCGGCGAGTGAAGCACCTTCCTGAGCGGCTCAAATAGCGGAGAAGTCTCAGCCTCCGTGCGGCGCGGCATCGGGAAGAGTGTACACAGCGAGGACGAAAGCCTGCCGCTATCCCGGCTGGCCGGTCCTCCCCGCTCGGTTGTGCGTAACGAGAAGGCCCTCCTTCACGCATACTGGGAGCTGGACATGGCGGGCTTCGGCCGCTGGCTCGATCACCGGCGGCATACCGACGCTCATGCCGCGTCAAGCAGTGCGCAGATGTCGGTCACTCACTACGGTGTGTCGCTGACCCGACTAGCAAGCCCGTCGCTACCGCGAGAACGACTGGTCAGCCGCCGTCGCCGTTCGTCGTGAGCGGCTCCATGCATGGGGCGGTGGCGTGGACGGCCATGGCGGCATCGGTCTCCTCGCCATCTGGGAGCAGTACGCTGGCAGCTGAGCAGTCGCGCTGAGCTCGACGACTGGTCAGCGGCTCTTACGCTCGACTCCCGCGCCTTCGTCGACCGGGACCGCCTTCAACTGTCGCAGCGACGTGTAGCGCGCGCGAGCTTCGTCCATCTGCGTGGGGGTCGGGTGCTTCTCCGGCAGGTCGCCGAAGATCAGGAGGCACAGGAGGCCCCACTCGTCGGCCGTGATCGGAAGGTTGTCCTTGAGCCACAGGGCCCGCCCGAACATTCGTTCCGGGTGAGGCGCGCCTTGCGTCGGATCACTCACGCCGCTGCCACGCCGCGCGTCTGACGCTGCCGGCAGCTCGGGCACCGGAACTTGATCGGATAGTCACTCCGTACCTGCCAGCCGGCGTTCCGA
>JACCWY010000124.1 GCA_013697395.1 Chloroflexota bacterium
GTCGATGAGCGCCTCGGCCAGCACCTGGTCCATGTTCTCGACCGGTACGATCCGGAGCTGCTGGCGCACCTCATCGGGCACGTCCACCAGGTCCTTCTCGTTCCGGCTCGGTATGAGGACGGTCTTCACGCCGGCCAGGTGCGCGGCGAGCAGCTTCGACTTCAGGCCGCCGATCGGCAGGACCCGGCCACGGAGCGTGATCTCACCGGTCATGGCCAGATCGCGCCGCGCCGGCTTGCCGGTCAGCAGGCTCGCCATGGCAGTGGCCATCGTGACGCCCGCGCTCGGACCATCCTTGGGCGTGGCTCCCGCCGGAACGTGGATGTGGACGGTCGACTTCTCGAAGGCGCCAGGGTCGATTCCCAGCTCCTTCGTTCGCGCCCGGATGTAGCTCAGCCCGGCGCGCGCCGACTCCTGCATCACGCTGCCAAGCTGGCCGGTCAGGATGAAGTCGTCCTTGCCATCCATGCGGGTCGCCTCGACCTGCACGATGTCTCCGCCGGCGTCGGAGACCACGAGGCCGGTCACCATGCCGATCGTGTCCTCCGCCTCCAGCTCGCCGTACTCGAACCGTCCGGGTCCGAGGTAGTCCTCGAGATCCTCGGCCTTGATGACGACCTTCGTCTTCGCGTCGCCGGCCACCCTTCGGGCAACCTTGCGCGCGACGTTCGCGATCTCGCGCTCGAGGTTGCGGACGCCGGCCTCACGGGTGAATGCCTGGATCAGCCGGACGAGAGCCGCCTCGTCGAACTTCAGGTTCTCCTCGGTCAGGCCGTGGGCCTCCAGCTGCTTCGGCACCAGGAAGCGCTCCGCGATCCGGACCCGCTCGAGCTGGGTGTAGCCGGCCAGCTGGATCATCTCCATCCGGTCGCGCAGGGCCGGAGGGATCGTGTCGACCATGTTTGCGGTGGCGATGAACAGGACCTTGCTCAGGTCGAACGGCACCTCGAGATAGTTGTCGGCGAACGTATTGTTCTGCTCGGGATCGAGGACTTCCAGCAGCGCCGATGACGGGTCGCCGCGGAAGTCCATGCCGACCTTGTCGATCTCGTCCAGCATGAACACGGGGTTCGCCGAGCCGGCGGTCTTGATGTTCTGGATCACCCTGCCCGGCAGTGCGCCGATGTACGTCCGCCGGTGGCCGCGGATCTCTGCTTCGTCGTGGATGCCGCCGAGGCTCATGCGCACGAACTTCCGTCCCATGGCGCGAGCGATCGACTTGCCGAGCGAGGTCTTGCCCACGCCGGGCGGCCCGACGAAGAGCAGTATCGGCGAGCGGATCTTGTCGGCCAGCTTGCGCACGGCCATGTACTCGACGATCCGCTCCTTGACCTTCTCGAGGCCCCAGTGATCCTCGTTCAGGATCTTCTCGGCCTCGTCGAGATCAAGGTTGTCGTCGGTCTCGACGCCCCACGGCAGGCTGACCAGCCAGTCGACGTAGGTGCGGATGACACCCTGCTCGGGGCTGGCGCTCGGGATGCGGGACAGGCGGTCGACCTCCTTGAGAGCGCGCTCCTTGACCTCCTCCGGCATGGCCGACTGCTCGACCTTCTCGCGCAGCTCGGACGCCTCGGCGACCGCCGGATCGTCCTCGCCGAGCTCCTTCTGGATCGCCTTCATCTGCTCGCGCAGGATGTACTCGCGCTGGGTCTTGTCCATCTCGGACTTGACCTCGGACTGGATGCGGCCCTTGAGCTCGAGCACCTCGATCTGCTTGGCCAGGAACTGGCTTGCCAGGCGCAGCCGATCGGCGATGTCGATCGTCTCGAGCAGCTCCTGGCGCTGCTCCGTTGTCATCTCGGGGCTGTAGGCCGTCATGTCCGCGAGCAGCCCGCCGTCGCTGATGTTGCGGGCCGCGACGGCAACCTCGGGTGGGACCGATGCGCCGCTGTTGACGTACTGCTCGATCTGGCCATGGATCGAGGCCATGAGCGCCTCGATCTCGAGCGTCTTCTCGCTGGCGTCGTCGATGACCTCGACGCGCGCCTCGAGATGCGGCTCCGTCTGAACCAGGTCGAGCAGCCGGATGCGGCGCTGGCCCTGCACGATGGCGCGGATGGTTCCGTCCTGGAGGCGGATCACCTGGGCGATCTTGGCCAGGGTGCCGACGGGGTAGAGCTCGTCGACGCTGGTGATCTCCTCCTGCTCGCTCGAGCGCTGCGTGACGAGCGTCACGGGCTGGGAGGTGCGGACGGCACGGTCGAGCGCCTTCACGCTCCGATCGCGGCCGACCTGGAGTGGGACGATCATCTCCGGGAAGATGACCGTGTCGCGCAGGGCGACGAGCGGCAGGACCTGGAGCCGCTCCAGGCTGGCGCCGTTCTCGTCATCGCCGTCCGCAACGTCGGGAAGGTCTCGGGTCTCGTCAGTTGCCACGGGAAAGTGCTCCTTCAGCCGATGCTTCCGTGGCGAGCTCGGGCTCGTCGCGGTCCTCGACAAATCGCTCGACATCGTTCTCATCGAACAGGTCGTAGACCCGGATCTTGCCGAGTGCCTCGAGCTGAAGGATGACCCGCACGCCGGCGAGGTTGACTCGCTGTCGGCGCGTCAGGAAACGAATGATACGAACGCGCTTGATGTCCGCCTCACTGTAGAGGCGGAGGTTGTTCCGTCGTTGGGGACTGAGGAGGCCCTCCTCCTCGTAGATGCGCAGGGTCCGCGGATGGCAGCTCGCCAGCTCCGCCGCGATGCTGATGATGTACCGGGGGCGGGTCAGCGCGTCGCGGCGCGGGACGCCGGTCGGTGTCGACGCCGCGCGCCGCGATCGCTCCACGTCAGGACGACGCCTGGGTCCCGTTGCCGGATGCGGCGCTGTCGCCGGCGTTGATCCGGATCTGTCGCGGCTTGACCTCTTCCGCCTTCGGGATTCGCAGGGTCAGCACACCATCGGTGAAGGTGGCGTCGGCCCTGTCACCCTGGACGCGGACGGGGAGCTGGACGGTCCGGCTGAACGAGCCGAACCGGCGCTCCCGATAGAGGTACTGCTCTCGGCTGATC
>JACCWY010000159.1 GCA_013697395.1 Chloroflexota bacterium
GCGGATAGGGAGGCCCACCAGCCGTGGCGGCCACCTCCGCCAGGTTCGTGGCGCCGAGGGAGCCGCTGAGCGACTCGAACACGCGCTGAAAGACCTCGTGCACGCTGCACGGCTGCGGGCGGTCGCAGTGCTCCAGGTCCTCGGCCCCGGCGCACGGCATCTCCAGCAGCGGACCCTCGAGCGCGCGCACGGCGTCGGTCATCGGAATCTCGTCGGCCGGGCGCGCGAGCCGATAGCCGCCCGACTGGCCGCGCGTGGCCGTGACGAGCCCCGCGCGCCGCAAATCGCCGACCAGCTGCTCCAGGTACGCGTGCGGCAGCTTCTCGCGCCGCGCGATCTGCGTCAGCGAGAGGCATGGCTCGTCCACGCGGGCGCGCGCCAGGGTCACGAGGACCCGGATGCCGTACTCGGTACGCGTGCTGATCTTCATGGGCCTATTCGAGCCTCACCTGGACCTCGTCCCCGACGAGCTCGGTCTGGTAGGCGTTCACGGGGCGCACCGGCGGAAGGGCCAGGACGCGCCCGCTGAAGAGGTCGAACCGCCCGCCGTGGCGCGGGCACTCCACGCCGGTATCGTCGAGCTCGCCCTCCCCGAGGGTGCCGCCGTCGTGGGTGCACACGTTATCGATCGCACCCCACTCGCCGTCCTCGGTCAGGCCGATGCAGAGAGAGCGACCGTCGATCTCGACGACGCGCACGGTCCCCGGCTCGACGTCGCCGGCACGGGCCACCGTGACGAACCGGCTCGCCGTCTGCTCGAGCGCCGTCATGCCGCCCGCTCCTGCTCCTCGGTCGAGCCGATGCGGTGCGCCAGCGCGGCCAGGACCCGTTCCCGGATCGTCTCGTCCTCGATCTTGGCCACCACCTGCTCGAAGAAGCCGCGCACGATCATGCGCTCGGCCGCGTCCGGGTCGAGGCCGCGTGTCTGGGCATAGAAGAGCATCGTCGGATCGATCGCGCCCGCCGTGGCGCCGTGTCCGCAGCGCAGGATGTCATTGGCCTCGATCTCGAGCACCGGGATCGGCTCGGCGCCCGCCTGCGGGCTGAGCAGCAGGTTGCGGCACTCCTGGTAGCTGCTCGTCTGCTTGGTGCCATGCCGCACGTTCGTGATGCCGTAGAAGGAGGCATGCGCCCGGTCGTAGAGGGCCGACAGGTAGAGCAGGTCGCTGGTCGTGTGGTCGGCGGCGAGATCCTGAATGGTGTTGATGTCGATCTGCTGGTCGTCCCCGGCGGCCAGCAGGCCGAGCACCTTCGAGGTGCCGCCCTTGCCGCTCATCAGAACCTGGAGCCCCAGCTTGGTCACCTTGGAGCCGACCTCGGCATTGAGCGTCGTCACGACGGCATCCTGGCCGACCACCACTCGCCCGGCGCCAACGCGCCAGGCACCGTCACCGAGCTGCTGCAGGCTCGCGTGGCGGACCCGGGCTCCCTGGCCGGCCCGGAGCTCGGCGATGCCGCCGTACCAGCCCGCGGCGCCGTCCAGCGAGACGACCTCCTCGAGCAGCGTCACGCTGGCGCCCTCCTCGGCCACGACCAGGGAGACGGGATGGTAGGCGACGTCCGCGCGCGGAATGGACTGGCGCGCAACGAGCGTGCCGTCGACGGCGACCCCGCGGGGCACGTGGCAGAACAGCCCCCCGGTCCATGCCGCCTGCGCCAGCGCCCAGAAGTGCGCGTGCGAGCCGGGCCCGTCGGCCTGCCCGAGCAGGCGCTCGATCAGATCGGGATGCTCGGCGACCGCCGTGCGCAGGTCGGTCAGGATGACCCCCGCCTCGGCGGCGCCGGGCGGGAGGTACGTCTCGAGCCGTGGAGCGTCAAGCAGCAGCTCGACGTCTCGCGGAAGCGCGTCGAGCGAGGTCCGGCGCCACTCCTCCTCCTGGCCGGTCGGCGGTGGGGTGACGGACGCTCGCTCCCACCATCGGCCGCGCAGCGCGCGCAACCAGTCGGGCTCGTCGAGTCGGTCGCTGATGCGCCCGATCGCATCGGCGTCGAGCGCCGATGCGGTCTGCGTGAGGGTCATCGCCTCAGCCGACCGCGCCTTCCATCTGGAGCTGGATGAGGCGGTTCATCTCGACCGCATATTCCATCGGCAGCTCCTTGACGATCGGCTCGATGAAGCCGTTCACGATCATGGCCGAGGCCTCGGCCTCCGTCAGGCCGCGGCTCATCAGGTAGAAGAGCTGCTCGGAGCCGACCTTCGAGACGGTCGCCTCGTGGCCGATGGTGACGTTCTCCTCGTCGATCTCCATGTACGGGTACGTGTCGGAGCGCGCCTCGTCGTCGAGGATCAGCGCGTCACAGCGGACCGTGCTCTTCGAACGCTCGCAGCCGGGGTACACCTTGATCAGGCCGCGGTACGACGTGCGCCCGGTACCCTTGGAGATGGACTTGCTCGTGATGAGCGATGTCGTGTTGGGCGCGGCGTGGATGATCTTGCCGCCGGCGTCCTGGTGCTGGTCGCTGCCGGCGAACGCGATGCTCAGCACCTCGCCGTGCGCCCGCTCCCCGAGCAGGTAGATGGAGGGGTACTTCATCGTGACCTTCGAGCCGAGGTTGCCGTCGACCCACTCCATCACCGAGTCCTCGTACGCGACGGCGCGCTTGGTGACGAGGTTGTAGACGTTGTGGCTCCAGTTCTGGATCGTCGTGTAGCGCACGCGCGCGCCCTTCTTGACGATGATCTCGACCACGGCGCTGTGCAGGCTGGCGGTTGAATACGTCGGGGCCGTGCAGCCCTCGACGTAGTGAACGCTGCTTCCTTCGTCCGCGATGATCAGCGTCCGCTCGAACTGGCCCATGTTCTCCGTGTTGATGCGGAAGTACGCCTGCAGCGGCAGCTCGACGTGGACGCCCTTGGGGACGTAGATGAAGCTCCCGCCGCTCCACACCGCGGTGTTCAGGGCCGCGAGCTTGTTGTCGTTGGCCGGGATGACCGTGCCGAAGTACTCGCGGAACATCTCCGGATGCGTCTTGAGCGCCTCGTCGGTGCCCAGGAACAGGACACCCTGCTTCTCGAGGTCCTCGCGAATGTTGTGATAGACGACCTCGGAGTCGTACTGGCCACCGACTCCGGCGAGGTACTTCTTCTCCGCCTCGGGGATGCCCAGCTTGTCGTACGTGCGGCGGATGTAGTCCGGTACGTCGTCCCACGACTGGACCGCCTTGTTGGTGGGAGCGATGTAATAGAAGATGTCCTGGAAGTCGATCCCTGACAGGTCGGCGCCCCAGTTCGGCATCGGCCGCGCCTCGAAGTGGCGATACGCCTTCAGGCGCAGCTTCGTCATCCACTCCGGCTCGCCCTTGAAGCGGCTGATCTCCGCGACGATCTCCGCGCTCAGCCCGCGTTGGGCGATGTTGAGGGACGTCGCCTCAGGATCGTTCCAGCCGTACTTGTACGAGTCGGGAATCTGGCTCAATGCGGGATTCGGAAGGGCCATGCGCTCCTCGGTCACGCCGGGATCGCCGGTCTCGGCGAATCCCGACTGATTTGGTCGGTGTTCAGCGAGCATTGTCCCGCACGGGCCGATGAAGGTCAACCGGCCGGATGGCGCACGGACGCCGTCGGGCCGTCGCGCGATGCGTCAGCTGGCGGTGTAGCCAACCAGGGAGTTCTGGACGGCCTGCGAGACGACCGAAGGGCCGCCGAGCAGAATGATCCGGCTCATGTTGAGGCGGGCAAGCTCATGCGAGGTGGAGCCCGGGATGGCGTTGGCCTGCACCAGGAGGGTCGGCGCGCCGCGAACGGCCGCCGCCGGCCCGGCGGCGAGCGCGTCGGGGAAGTTCGCTCCGGTGGCCACGTAGGCGAGGGGCGCGCCGCCCGGGTGGTGGAAGGCCGAGATCCGCGACGCGGTGTCGTAGCGGTCCAGCCCGCCGATGCGCAGGACCCCGCCGCCGGTGTCGTGGGCGTCGAGTGCCGCCATGACGCCGTCGGAGACGACACCCGCGCTGCCCAGCACGATGATGCGGCCGGGATTGAGCCGATCGAGCTCCGCCGCGATCGACCCGGGAAGCATGTCCGTCCGCGTGAGGAGCAGCTGTTGACCATGCGCACGCCACCGTCCGTGTTGTGGATGGCCTGTGCAGTGCGCAGGTGTGGCTCGCCGAAGTTGGATCGCCAGCCGTGGACCTCGAGCGGACCGGTGCCCTCGTTCGTCATGATCGTGGTGAAGTGCAGGCGGCGCTCCCCACCGGAGCTCTCGGTTCGGAAGGCCGACAGGTTCGCCATCCGGAGGTCGGGCAGGCGGTCGGTGGCCGCCGACACCTCGCGACGCGGGCGACCGCCGTCACGAGCAGGGCCAGCGCCATCGCCAGGCGAACGACGTTGGCTCCTCGGCTTCGCGGCACCTGCTGTCCCCGGTGGTGCGGGCTTCGCCGAGGCTAACAGAGCTCGCCGGCCCCCCGCATGACCGAGGCGTCACGGTCCGCGGCAGCCGATGGTCAGTGCAGCGTGACGACGACCTCGTCCGGCGTGACGGCGGCCTCGACCAGCCGTCGGGCCTCTGTGGGCGCGATGGCTCCGCCGATGGCGGCGAGCCCCACGACCCGATCGCCACGAAGGTAGGCGAGCAGGGTCCGGTCGCGATCCAGCCAACGCTCCTCGTCCCAACCCTCCGCCGTGCCGACGACGTCGAGCGATGCTCCGCCGATCTCGGAGAAGACCCATGGCGCCGGGGGCGGCGGCACGGGCAGGCCGGACATCGAGAGCCCCGCGCGCTCGCCGGCCTCCCTGGCCGCGTGCCAATGCTCGATCCGGGGGCGGCCGTCGATGCGCGCCACGTCACCGGCCGCCCAGACGGCCGGGTGCGAGGTGCGCTGCCCGGCATCGACCATGACGCCGTCGTCGATCCGGATGCCCGCCGTCTCGGCCAGGTCGGTGCGCGGCCGGACTCCGACGCCCACGACGACGAAGGCAGCAGGGAGTCGCTCGTCACCGATCCAGGCGGCCCCGTCGCCGAGCCGGCTCGTCCGTGCGCCGAGGCGAAGGTCGACCCCGGCGCGGGAGAGACGCGCGGTTGCCCATGCGGCCAGCTCGACGCCCAGCGTCCCGCCCCACAGTACGGGTGCCAGCTCGACCACGGTCGGGCGCAGCCCGAGCCACGCCAGCGACGAGGCGACCTCGAGGCCGATGAACCCTCCTCCGACGACCACCACGGGCGCGGCAGTGCCCGCGGCGACGGCCGCGCGCCGCAGCCCTGCGGCGTCACCCGCCGTTCGCAGCGTGATGGATTCATCGGCGCCGGGGACCGCGAGCCGCAGGACCTCCGCGCCGGTGGCGATGAGAGCGCGATCGAAGCGGATCGTGTCGCCTCCGCTCAGCGTCGCCAGCCGCTCGTGCGCGTCGATTCGTTCGACGGTCGTGCCCGTCCGCAGCTCGATCGAGCGGCGCTCGTACCAGGATGGCGGCTCCGCCGCCAGCAGCTCGTCCGGCAGGTCGTGGCGCAGGAGCTCCTTGCTCAGCGGCGGCCGGTTGTATGGTGCGCGATCCTCGGCGCCGACGAGGAGGAGCGACCCATCGAAGCCGTTGCGCCGCAGCGTGCGCGCGCACCGCGCCGACGCGACGCCCCCGCCCACCAGCAGGATGTCGACGGCACGATCGGTCGGGGGCATTTCGCCATGCTAGCCGCCGAATAGACTCGATCTTCAATGCCCCTCGCGGATCCACTGCACCTGTTCCCCGCCGAACCCGACGACCTGCCCCACGGCCGGGCGGTCGGATGAGCACGACGAAGGGGCTGGTCCTGCGAGCCAGGTCCGGCTTCTACACGATCGCGACCGACGAGGGCGACCTGGTGGAGGCCCGGCTGCGCGGGAAGGTGAAGCGCGAACGGCAGGCATCGGACCTCGCCGTCATCGGCGATCGAGTGACCGTCGAGCGCCTTCCGGACGGCACCGGCGCCATCGCGTCGGTCGAACCACGCGAGCGGCGCTTCAGCCGCCGCCAGCCCGGCCCGCGTGGCTCGTGGCGCGAGGACGTCATGGTCGCCAACCCGGACCTCGTGGCCGTCGTCTTCGCCTGCGACCGTCCACCTCCCAACCCGCGGCTCATCGATCGCTTCCTGGTGGTGGGCGAGTACAACGAGGTGCCGACGCTCCTGGTCGCCAACAAGGTCGACCTGGTCGGTACCGAGGCGGCCGCCGGCCTCTTCGGCCCGTATCGGCGCATCGGTTACGACGTGGTGTACACGAGCGCAAAGGCAGGCATCGGGATCGAGGAGCTGCGGGGACGCCTGGCCGGCAGGCTCTCGATCGTGACCGGCCCCTCCGGTGCCGGAAAGTCGACCCTCCTCAACACGCTGCAGCCCGGCCTCCAGCTCGTCACCGGCGAGGTCTCCGAAGTGGAAAGCGGCAAGGGCAAGCACACGACCACGCACGCCGAGCTCCACGCTCTCGAGGGACGCGGAGGCGGCTACGTGGCGGACACGCCGGGCATCCGCGAGCTCGGCCTGTGGCAGATCCCGGCGAGCGAGCTGGCGGCCTGCTTCCGAGAGTTCCGCCCGCATCTCGGCACGTGTGCCTTCAACGACTGCACGCACGTCCACGAGCCACGATGCGGGCTGCGAACGGCCGTGGGGGCCGGGGCGGTCGGCGCGGACCGGTATGACTCGTACCGGCGCATGCTCGCCGGCGATCTGGGCAGCTAGGCCGGCCGTACAATCGCGCACAGCATGGAGATCGCACCGCGCGTGCACCAGGTCCGCATGCTCGGCGCCGACGCATTCCTCATCGCCGAGGACCGGCTGACGCTCATCGACCCCGGCATGGTC
>JACCWY010000168.1 GCA_013697395.1 Chloroflexota bacterium
CACATGGACCGACTTCGACACCGAGAACGCAGCCCACGGCCTGGCCACCACGGGCGGCACGGTTGGAACCACCGGAATCGGTGGCCTGACCCTGGGTGGTGGAGTCGGGTTCCTGATGGGGTCGTACGGGCTGACCTGCGACAACCTCCTTTCGGTGGACCTGGTGACCGCATCGGGCGAGCTCCTGACGGTTAGCGAGCACGACAACCCGGATCTGTTCTGGGGCATTCGTGGTGGCGGCGGCAACTTCGGAGTCGTGACCGCATTCGAATACCGCCTGCACCCGGTGGGCACGCTGCTGGCCGGACTCGTCCTCTACCCCGAGAATGTCGCGCGCGAAGCGCTGGAACTGTTCCGGCAGGTGTGCTCCACGGCACCCGATGAGCTGACCTGCGCCTTCGCCATGCTGACACTGCCCGATGGCCCCAAGGTTGCCGCTATCGCAGCCTGTTACAACGACACCGTCCACAACGGGGAGGAGCTCGTCAGACCGCTGCGCGAGCTGGGTCCGCCGATCGACGATGGGATTCGGTTGATGGGCTACACCGAGGTACAGCGCATCTTTGCCGAGATCCCGTTCGGCCTGCACAACTATTGGAAGGGCCACCTCATCCGTGACATGACCGATGACGTCGTGGACGCCACCATCGACGCCTTCGAATCGATGACCTCGCAGCATTCGGCGATCCTGATCGAGGCCCCGCATGGTGCCGTCGGACGCGTTCCTGCCGACGCCACCGCCTTCGGACAGCGCGACGCCCGTTTCAATGCCAGCGGCCTGGCGATCTGGGAGCCTTCCGACGCCCCGGACCGCCATATCGCTTGGGCCCGCTCGTACGCCGCGGCCCTCGCGCCATCTGCCAGCGGAGGCTACGTCAACTATCTTGGCGACGACGCAACCGCGGCAGACGTGGCCAGTGCCTACGGCGAGAAGCGCTTTCGGCGGCTGGTGGCGCTGAAGGACCGCTACGACCCGACGAACATGTTTCGCTTCAACCAGAACATCAAGCCGACCCGCGCCGGATGAGGTTCGGCCTCCACCTGCCGAACTTCGGGGCCGTTGGGGATCCCCGAATCCTCGCCGATCTAGCCGCGCAGGCGGAGTCAGCCGGCTGGGACGGCTTCTTCTTGTGGGACCACATCCTGGGCGATCCCAGGTGGCGCCACCCAATGGTCGATCCGTGGATCGCGCTAGCCGCGGTGGCGTCCGCCACGCGCGAGATCAGGCTCGGAGCCCTCGTTACCGCCGTCCCGCGCCGCCGTCCCTGGCATCTGGCGCGCGAGACAGCGACGCTGGATCAGCTCTCTGGCGGCCGGCTGACTGTCGGCGTCGGGCTAGGCTTTCCGGCGGGTGCGGAGTTCGAGCATTTCGGCGAGGACGGGGCCATACGCCGTCGAGCGCGTCGCCTGGACGAGGGCTTGGCCATCCTGAACGGGCTGTGGAGCGGAGAGCCGTTCGCGTTCGAGGGCGAGGAATACACCATGCAGGAAACCGTCTTCCTGCCACGACCGATGCAGAGGCCCCGCCCACCGGTCTGGGTCGCGGCGCACTGGCCCGCCCGCGCGCCGCTGCGAAGGGCCGCACTCTGGGACGGCGTGGTCCCAGAGCATGCCGGCGGCGCTCGGCTCTCGCCGATGGAGCTCGTCGAGCTGCTTGCCTACGTGCGGGAACACCGCCAGGCCGCCGGCGCGTTCGATGCCGTCATTTCGGGCCGCTCGTTGGAGCTCGCCGAAGGCGAGCTGGAGCGGTACAGCGCAGCCGGCGCCTCCTGGTGGCTGGAAGGGATCATGCCCGCCATGTCGCTCGCCGAGGTCCGGAAACGAATCATTGCTGGAGTGCCCAGCTTCGCCTCAGGCGCCTGACGGCGGCGAGGACCGAGCGTGGGCTGAGGGACTGACCGATCTGGCAGCCTGAGGGCGCCGACGCGATAGCCATCGCCTGGTCGCACAGGTAGCCCGCGAGGTTAGGGTTAGGGCTGACCACGGATGGACGAGCCCGGTCGGGTCCCCGCCTCGAGTTCCGGCGATAAGAGATGGTGCCCGGCAGCGATTGGACGGAGGCCGACCACAATGCTCCGGCAACTGGGCGTACGAGCTCTCCCACGTACACTGCGTCGATTGACTGGCTCGCGTTCATTGCCTCGCTTGTCGGCAGCCTCGCATGGCCCGTCACCGTCCCAGCAATCGCCCTGGTCTTCCGCAGCGCGCTCGGGCTGGATTGTTACTCCGATCGCATCTTGATGGAGCTGCCGGAGCCGATTGGTGGCTGCATTCCCGAGGCCACCTCAAGCCTCGCTTCCCATCCCGCCCGGTCCGCGAGGCGCGACCGAAGCCCCGCACGCCATCGCTCGTCGTCCATGACGCAGGACTTATGCCGGCCACGCCAACAGGCGTGCGGGGTTCGTCACGAGCACGGTATCGAGGAGGGCCGGACCGGCAGCTGCGGTGAGGCGCGGGATGAAGCGGGTCGGAAGGTATGCCATCCCCGGGAGCCCCCCATAGGACGCGAACGAGGAGCGCCGCGCGACGTCTCCACCGAGCAGAATGCGGTCTGCAGCTCCGCCCCGCGCAACTGCAAGAAGGCACTCAACGAGGACGGAGTCTGGCCAGTACTTCGCCCGTCCCGCTCCGTCATAGCCGAGGTACACTCCCGAGGCGGCGAGCTCGAGGTGGAGCTCCGCGTCGGGGTTGCGGTCGACATGGGCGAGCGCGAGTCGGTGGCGAGGGACGCCTTCCTCTTCGAGGAGCGCCGCGACCTCGAAGCCCGCCGTTCCCTGCTCAAGATGACAAACGACCGGCGCGCCGGTTCGTCGGTGCGCGGCGCCCGCCGCCGCCAACACGTTGCGCTCGAACGTCGATATGTGCCAGTAGCCAATGCCGACCTTGATGACACCGGCACGCACATCGGTGGCCGGTGGCGGAGTCGACGATCGGTCATCGGCGTTCATGCCATCCGTGAGCTCACGAACGAAGCGCTCCGCCAAGTCGTCGGCGGTCATCTCACGAAGCCAATGCCTGTCCGGGTAATGCACCTCTTGATGCACGCCCGTGCTCGCGACGATCGTCATGCCTGACCGCATGGCGATGTCTCGCAGGCCCTCCGGACGCCTGCCGAGGCCGATGGGCGTTAGCTCGACGAGAGCCTCGATTCCCGCCGACCGGAGCGCGGTCGCCTCGTGAGCGGAGCGGGTCACGTCATCCAGCTCGTCGCCAGGGAGTAGAGGGCTGCTCTGGAGGAGGTGCTCGTGATAGTCGGTGCGCCCGAGCGATCCGGCAGGTATGTCGCCCGTCACGGTCCGGACGAAGGACGCCGTCACAGGCGTTCGGCCTCTGCGATCGCCGACAGCCGCCTGAGCATCGCTCCGTCGATCCGGATTCCGAAGACCTCCCCGATCACCTCGCTCCACCCATGGAGGAAGTAGCGCCGGCCATCCTCCACCGCCTTGAGCTGCGCACGCTGCCTGGAAGCCTGCTCGAGAAACCGAAGCTTGCCGCGATAGTTGAGCTCCCACGCGATGCCACCCTCGGGGAACCGTGCGGCGTCGGTGAGCGGTGAGCCCGGACGGTCCTTGCCCATGCCGGTGGCGTTGATGACGAGCGATCCGTCAGGCAGCGTGGCCATGCGTGGATCGTTCTCCTCCGGGACTTCGTTGCACACGAGCTCGACGCGATCGGCGACGCCGAGCCGCTCGAGGACCGACTGGCAGGCGTCAAGCCTAGCGGCAGTCCGGTTTACGAGCGCCACGCGTCGAGGGCGGTCCGCCGCGGGTCGCTCCACAAGAAGATGGACGGCGATCGCTAGGCCGGCGCCGCCCGCCCCGAAGCAGAGAACCTCAGCGCCTGACGCAAAGTGCCCGGGAGGCACAAACGCGTCGAGCGCTCGTCCGCCGGTGATCACGTCCTTCGCCTGCCCGATGAACCGTCCGTCGCTTTTCGAGATGCACGACACCTCGCCGAGAAGTCGCGCGTGCTCGTCAAGCTCGTCGAAGAGATCGCTTGTCGCGTCGAGGATGCGGACCTTGTGCGTGGTGACGAGCGCACCGCGTACGCAGGTGTCGTCGCGAAGATCGGCGATCACCGCCCGGTAGCCTGCCGGATCGGTGTCGAGCGGCAAGTCGATGGGCTCGAGCACCGTACCGGTGATGCCAAGGGCGCTGGCCCACTGCGGGAAGAGACGGTTGATCCAGCTGCGCGTCGCGGTCACGCCGACGAAGGCGAGGGTGTCGGCATTCCGCGTCACGCCGAGGCTCCTGCGGTGACCGGATGCTCCGGAGCCTCGCCGTGCAGGAGGACCCGCACGCACTCACGTGCGGCACTCATCCCCATTCGGTCGACGGCCTGAACACTCTGCCCTGCGATATGCGGCGTGACAATGACATTCGGCGCGTCGAGGAGCGGGCTCCGGCCACGTTCTTCCGTGCTGAGGACGTCGGTCGCCAGCGCTCCGAGCCGGCCCGTGCGCAGCAGTTCCGCGACGGCGGCCTCGTCAATGAGCGCCGCGCGCGCCGTGTTCACGAGGATGGCCCCGGGTCTCATGGCCGTGAGCAGCGTGGCGTCGATGAGGGGCCTGGGCGTCGCGGGGGCGTGGAGCGTGACGATGTCGGCCACACGGACCAGCTCCGCGAGCGAAACGAGCGGGATGTCGACCTCAACGGCATATGGATCGTGCGCCACCACTCGCGACCCGAAGCCGTTGAGACGCCGGTGGACGGCCCGACCGATCCGGCCGTAGCCGACGATCCCGACCGTGCACTTACCGAGCTCGCGCCCCACCCTGCCGGACCAATGGCCCTCCCGCACCGCTCGGTCACCGTCGACGATGCCGCGCAGGGCAGCAAGTGCCAGGCCGATAGTCAAGTCGGCGACGGCCTCGGCGTTCGCGCCGGGGGTGTTCGTGACGATCACGCCTCGGCGACGAGCGGCGTCGAGGTCGACGCTGTCGACGCCGACGCCGTAGCGGGCCACGATCCTCAGCATCGGCGCTGCGTCGAGATGCGCCGCGCCGATCGGAGCGGTGCCGGCGATCCATCCCTCGGCGCGGGCGAGGTGCGGCAGGAGAGCGGCCAGCTCATGGCCCGGATCGCCGCGGACGACGCTCAGGCCCTCGGCGCGAAGCAGAGCCTCTGGATCCTTGTCGCCGCCGCCGAACGACCGCGTCGTAACGAGGACGGTCCGGTCCTCATCCACGCGGCACCTCGTTGATGACGGCACGAAGTGCCGTCGCGCGACGAGCGAGCTCCCGAGCGTCGCCGGCAGCCACGGCCTCGGGCGGACACAATGGGCCCCCCACGTTCACCGCAACTGCGCCGGCCTCGAGATACGCGGCGATGTTCGAAGCGTCGACGCCGCCCGACGGCATGAGCGGCACGTGGGGCATCGGTGCCGCCACCGCGCGCAGGTAGGC